>DATGKG010000216.1:0-7237 GCA_035294805.1 Binataceae bacterium (SeqCode)
CGCATACCGGGTCAGTCGCTGTCGCTCGATTTCGACAACCGTACGTCGTTCCAACCGCAGCACTATGCCTTCAAAGTCGGCGAACCCGAGTTCGATGAAATCTTCGGGCGCGTGAAGGCGGAAGGGCTTACCTACGGCAGCGGACCGTTCACTCCCGACGATATGAAAATCAACAACTGGAATGGCGGGCGCGGCGTTTACTTTCGCGATCCCAATGGCCATCTGCTGGAGCTGCTGACCAAGGACTACACCGCGGAAATGTTGCTCAGATAGCGACGCGGGAGATTGCCGCTACGACAGCGCGCCCGATTTGCGCCGCGGATAAGCCAGCTTACGCATCGCGGCGGGCGGGCCGTCGAAGAAGCCGATCGAGTTGAGCCACAAATCGCCGCCGAGCAGATGGCGCAGGCGCGGCGACGCACGATGCCAAACTTCCTCGCGCACCGACACGATGTGATTTTCCTGCACGCGCAGGAACGGCCGCACGTAGTATGCGAAGAGCGCCCGCCGCCGTTGATCGCGCGATACGTTCGCGCCCGTCTTGTGCCATGTGTATCCATGCAGGAACGCGACCGAGCCCGCCTTACCGATGATCGGCACGGTGGGATATTCGCCGTCTGGGCGCGGGTTGTCGCGCAGCTGGTGCGAGCCGGGCACGTAGCGCGTGCCGCCGTTCTCTTCGGTGAAGTCGTCGATCATCCAGACCGCATTGGCGGAGAGCAGGTACTCCGGATGAGGCGTCGGCACGTAGCCGGAATCGGAATGCAGAACCATCTCCTCGCCGCCGGGACCGGTGGTGTTGGAGGAAAATCCTGACAGGATGAAATCGCCGTCAAGCAGCTTTCCGACGACCGCCATCACATCTTCATGCTGAACGATTTGCTCGAAGACCTCGCCCTTGTTCACCAGGTTGAAGACGCGCTGGTTAGCGCCCTCGGATTCGAGGAATCCACTTCCACTTTCGCGCTCCGCGGCATTGAGCTCGTCGACGTGGTGCTTTATCTGAGCCAGCAAGTCACGCGGGATGAAATCGGGGACCACGCACACGCCATCGGCTTCGACCCGGCTGACAATTTCATCGATATCGTTCCGCATCTTGATTCGCGTCTCCTGAACGATCGTTTAATACTGCATCATCAGTTCGTGTCGCAAACTCGCCGCTGCCACACGAAGCATATCGCGGGGCGCGATCTGCGAGGCAAGCTCAGATTCGCCTCGGCCTATGAGGTTTGGACGCCGCCGGCGTCGGATGGCTCGGTTGCCTCGGCCGTCTCCGTTCGCTGGTGTTCGCGCTTCATCGCCGGCACAGTCCGCAAAATCACCGCGCGAATTGTGAGTCCCTGAACGATTATCGAAAATATCACCACCGCATACGTCATCACTATAATCGCGCCCCGGTAGTCCGATTGAGGAACCGAAAGCGCGAGCGCTACCGAGATTCCACCGCGCAGGCCGCACCAGGTAAGGACCGGAATGGTGCCGCGCTCGAACCGACGAAAAAGACGAAGCATCGAAATCGGCAACGCGACGCTGATGAACCGGGCGAACAGGGTTAGCGGGACCGCCATGAGCGCCGCGATCAAATTACTCTTCCCAAGCGGTATCACCAGGAGTTGCGCGCCGATGAGGAGAAACAGGATGGCATTGAGGATCTCGTCGACCAGTTCCCAGAAGATATCGATATGCGTGCGGGTCGTCTCGGACATCGCGCTGGCGCGCCCTTCGTTTCCGATCAGCAGCCCGGCAACCGCGACTGCGATCGGTGCTGAAACCCCCAGCCAATCCGCCAAAGCATAGCCGCCGGTCGCAAGCGCGAGAGTCAAGAGAATCTCGATTTTGTAATCGTCGATGCGAGCCAGCAGCAAATAGGTCAGAAATCCCGCGATGAGACCGAATGCGATGCCGCCGAAGGCTTCGGTTGCGAGCAGCCTCGCGACCTCGAACGCCCCCACGCTGGTGGGCGAAGCAGCGACACCGAGCAGCACCATGAACACGACTGCGCCGATGCCATCATTGAACAGCGACTCGCCGGCAATCTGGGCCTCGATCGCCGGAGGGACGGTCAGCGTCCTGAGAATTGCCAGCACGGAGACTGGATCGGTGGGCGATATCAAAGCTCCGAACAGGAACGCCCCGATTAGCGAAATCTGCAATCCGACGAGGCCAAGCAGCAGCCACAATCCCGCGCCAACCACGGCTGTCGAGATGACGACGCCGAGCGTAGAAAGTAACGCCACCGCAATTTTCTCATTCGAGAGCTGGCGAATCTTCAGATTCAGACCGCCGGCGAATAGCAGGTAGGCTAATAAACCGTGTAGCAGCAGTTGATTGAAATCGATGCGGCTCAGCATCGACACTGCGCTGGTTCTGACGACCTGAACACCAAGCTCACCAAGGACGCTAACTGCGATCGAGAGGAGCAGTGCAATTACAAGAACGCCAATTGTGGAAGGCAGGTTAAAGTGTCGCGCGTTTACATAGCTGAAGAGCGCGGCGAGGGTGATAAGCAGCGCGATTAGATCGAAGAGCATTGAACTCGATCACTCGAGCCGAGCGTCAGAGCAAGGTTCAAATTGTCGATCACGATAGGACTGCGCGAGCGCATCGCAAACTCGCGCCTACCACTGCTCGTAGTGGACCGCGCGACGCTCATAGCCGGAGGTGCGAAGCATATCGCGGATCGCGATCACGCCTTTGCCGACGCCGCAGACATAGAACTGCCGGGCGCGATTCGTATCGGCAGCAATCCAGCGATACTCCACTTCATCACGAAGGCGCGCCAGGATGTTGCCGCCTGCGATCATCGTTTCGAAGCGGAAGTTCGCGTCGCGCGCCGCGAGGGCCTCCAGCTCGATGCCATATAAGATGTGCGCGCGATCGGACGCCGCATAGAGCAGGAATATCGGCGCGTGCGATGCCTCCCGCGCGCGATGAAGCATCGGAAGAATCGGCGCGATGGCGGTTCCCTCTGCGACGAAAATGGTTTCAACCTGCGGCGGCGCGTCGAGGGTGAAGTTGCCGAACGGCCCCATGAACTCGACCGCATCGCCGGGTGCGCGCTCGAACAGCCATCCGACGCCGCGCCCGTTCGGCACCTGATTGAAACATATCTCGATGACGCCGGAGTCCATCGAAGCAATCGAATAGGCGCGCCGGCGCGTTTCGTCGCCGAGCGGAATCAATATCGAAATGAATTGGCCGGGCAGGGATCTGAGCGGCATGCGCTCGCGCATGCGCAGGAAGATCGAGCGCGTGTCGTCATTGTGATCGACGATGCGATCGACCACTGATAGATACGAGCTTCGTACTGAAGTTGCTTCGGCCATCGTCGAGCGGCTAGGTCTCGTCGCGGTTCTCGCTCGCGAGGTTGATGGTGAAGCGCGGAACCACGATGGTGATTTCGGCATCGGGTTCGGTCACCACCGCCTGACATCCGAGGCGTGAGGTCGGAGTGAGTCCCGGCGCCTTGTCGAGCATGTCCTCTTCGCTCTCCTCGGCCTCGCTCAGCTTGCTCATTCCTTCCTTCACGACGACGTGACAGGTCGTGCATGCGCAATTGCCGCCGCATGCGTGTTCGAGATGGATCTTGTTCCCGAGCAGGATATCGAGAATCGAGCCAGGGCGGCCGTCATGATGAAACGGCGCGTCGGCGGGATTGAACTCGATGACGCGGTCGGGGTCGCCGTTCTCGAATTTGATGTGGAGCTTCGCCATTGTTGGATTCAGAATATGCGGCCGCGCGAAGTTGTGATATCGCGCCGTTGTATGCTCATTGCGCGTCGCCACAGTGCTTGCGTTTTCGCCGTACTTTCGCCATAGTCGTAAAGGCTGATCCCACATCGCGAGGGACCCCGACGATGGCCACACTCACCAAGCGCCAGAAGCAACTGGTCGACTACCTGGAAAATTATATCAACGAGCACGGATACGCACCTACCCTCGCCGAGGTGGGCGAGTTCTTCGGGCTGTCGTCGCTTGCGACCGTTCACAAGCATCTGCGCAACCTTGAGTCGAAGGGCGTCATCAAGCGCCAGCACAATCACAGCCGGGCGCTGGAAATTGCGCAGCGCCGCCGCCGGCTGTCGGGAGCGCAAGAGCTGTCGCTGCTCGGGCAGGTCGCCGCAGGCCAGCCCATCGAGGCGATCGAGGGCAACGAAACCATCTCGGTGCCGGAGGACTTCGTGCGACGCGACAATACGTTCTGCTTGCGTGTGCGAGGGGAGTCGATGGTCGAGGACGGCATACGCGACGGCGACTACATCATCGTCGAGGGGCGCGAGACCGCGACCAACGGCGAGACGGTCGTCGCGCTGGTTGGTAACGAGGCTACGGTGAAGCGGTTCTTTCGAGAATCCGATGGCCGGGTGCGGTTACAGCCCGCCAATCAACTGATGGAGCCGATATATGTCAGCTCTGGCGATCTGCAGATTCGAGGCGTGGTGGTCGGCCTGATGCGGCACTATCGCTGATTCCAAGCGCGAACTAGTGTGCGGAAACGGAATATGGGATAGCCACCTTGAAACATGATCCCACCCCCGGCTCCGATTCGACCAACAAGCGGCCGCCGAGCCCTTTGACGTTGCGCTGAACCACCGCCAGTCCCAGTCCGAGCCCGCGATGACGCCTGATGCTGGACTGTGAAAGCTGGACCATCGGCTCGAATACGGACGAAAGCAGGTCGTCATTAATCCCCACGCCGGTATCGCGGACCTCGACGAACAGGGTACGCGGGTCATCGCACACGCTCGCACCAATCACGACCTCGCCATCGTTAGTGAACTTGATCGCGTTGCTCGCGAGGTTGAGCACAATCGATCGCAGCGCGCGCCGCCGCATGACAATCTTTGGCGGCGCCCTCACCAGGTCGAAGCGAACCGTCAGATTGCGGTAGCGCGTCGATGCCTTCAGCACCTCGTCCAGCTCATCGAAGAACTCCGTCAGCTCGATCTCCTCCTCGGGCACGGTTTCGACCGTCGCTTCCGCCAGCGCGAACTCGAGCACGTTCTCGACGGTCTGTGCGAGTTCCTGCACGTTCGCGTTCATCCGCTCGATGATGGTGCGGTTGGCGAGTTCCGCTAAAGTGGACGCCGCATCGACTCGCTCTCCGCGCAGAATGTCGAGGTATCCGAGCAGGACCTGCACCGGCGTGCGCAGCTCGTGCGCGAAATTGGCTAGCGACTCGAGGTGAACGCCGCTCGACCATCCAGCCTTGCCGGATGCTTCGGAGGTGGAGAGAGTGGCATTTTGTTGGCAGGTAGTCTCAGCTTGGATGTCCAGATGAATTTGCGAATAGAACCCCATATGTCTCCCCGGGTGGTTAATGAGCGAAGTTGTTTCCGGGTGTAGCGGGGAAATCGCTCGTGGAGACACTTAAGCTACTCAAAGAAGGCGCAATATAACATCGCAACGATGCCTATATGGTCGGGAAAAAGCATCTAGTTGAGCCGGAGAAAAGTCCTAATGAGACATGTAGCGGCACTGCATTAACTACCAGTCTTTATCATCGCTCGATTAAAGTCAGCAACATCGCGCGCTTCCTTTGTGATGTTCCACCAGCGCCACTTTGACCGCGCGCGCTCGATCGCGCGGTGCAAGTCGCGATAGCTCATCTTTTCCAAGTCGCGCCGAATTAAGCCGCCGTAATTCATGTTCAAGTTGATGGCACATTGTCAGGATCAGCGAATACAAACGATGCGAGTTTTTCATTACGCCGCCTCTTCCTGAATCGCGCGTTGGGTAGCGCTCGAAATCAATCTGTTCCAGACGCGTATCGAATCGCTCAGGATGACGATTACCACCGCGATAAAAAATCCCGTCATCAAAGCGTCGATGCGGTCGTTCCAAATCAATCGGGCGATCTCGATTCCACGCCGCGCTGAGGTTGCGGGCGACGCCGCCTCGGCCGCGAGCTGCGCCGCATGCGCGAGGAAGCCGACATTCGGCATAGCGCTGAAAATCTTCTCGATCCCGGCCGTCATAGTCACCGCGACCAGCCACGTAAGCGGAAGCAACGTCACGAACGCGTAGCGCGCTTTGCCCGATCGAATCATCGCGCTGGTCGCCACGCATAGCGCGATCGTCGCCAGCATCTGGTTGGCGATTCCGAACAGCGGCCAGAGCGAGTTGATGCCGCCGAGCGGATCGATGGTGCCGAAGTAGAGAAAGTAGCCCCACGCCGCGACGACGATCATCGAGGTCGCGACGATGTTCGCATACGAGGCGCTGTCGGCGAGCGGCGCATAAAGATGTCCCAGTAAATCCTGCAGCATGAAGCGCGCGACGCGCGTGCCCGCATCGAGCGTGCTGAGGATGAACAGCGCCTCGAACATGATCGCGAAGTGGTACCAGAGTCCCATCACCGCTTGTCCGCCGAGCGAATGCGCGAAGATGTGCGCCATGCCGACCGCGAGCGACGGCGCGCCGCCGGTGCGCGCGTAAAGCGTGGTTTCGCCGACCGCGCTCGCGAGTTGCTGCATATGAATGTCGTTGACGGCGAATCCCCATGACGAAATTTTTGCGCAAGCAGCGGCCCCCGCGCCCACCACGCCAGCCGGACTATTGATCGCGAAGTAGACGCCTGGTTCGAGCATCACCGCTGCGATCACCGCCATGATCGCGACGAACGATTCCATCATCATCGCGCCGTAGCCGACCATCCGCGCGTCGCCCTCGCGCATCAGCATTTTCGGCGTCGTGCCCGATGCGATCAGCGCATGAAATCCGGAAATCGCTCCGCACGCGACAGTGATGAATGCGAATGGGAAAACCTTGCCGCCGAATACCGGGCCGCTGCCGTCCACGAATTGCGTAAGTGCCGGCATCTGGGCATGCGGATGCAGCGCGACGATTCCCATCGCGAGCGCAACAATGGTTCCGATCTTGATGAACGCGGAAAGATAGTCGCGCGGTGCGAGCAGCAGCCATATCGGCAGCACCGAGGCGAGGAAGCCGTACGCGATGATCCAGATCGCCAGATGCGGCGCGTCGAGGAAGAAATAGCTGCCGAAGCTGAAGCCCTCGACGAAGCGCCCGCCCCATACCGCGAGCAGGATCAGCCCGACGCCGAGGACCGATCCTTCGATGAGACGGCCGGGCCGCAGATGCGTCATGTAGATGCCGACGATCATCGCGATCGGAACCGTCGCCGCGACCGTCGAGGTAGCCCAGATGCTGTGCTTCATCGCGTTGACCACCACCAGGCCGAGCACCGCGATGAGGATCACCATGATCATCAGCA
>DATGKG010000217.1:0-14340 GCA_035294805.1 Binataceae bacterium (SeqCode)
TGTTCGCTACCCGCAAGATTTGCTTGGGTCAACACCTCCCGCAGCTTCTCAACATGCGCATCTAGCGAATGACCCTCCCTCGCGTGCTGAACCACCTCTGGGGCCAGCGTATGCGTCCGGAAGACGACGCATTGCGCGATCGCGAGCATGCTTTCGGTCAAGGCGTTCTCATCGCCGTTAGGGAAAAGCAGGCCGCTGCGGCCGGAGTCGATGATCTCGCGCAAACCGCCGCGCTGGCTTCCGATAACAGGTACTCCGCGGACGATGCCCTCGATCGCGATAAGCCCGAGCGGCTCGCCCCATAGCGAGGGTACGACCAGTGCCCACGCATCGGCGAGATGCCGCTCGACCTGCGGAGGATCGAGCCATCCGGCGAAGGTTACGTTCGGCGTGACGTGAAGTTCCGCGGCGAGTAGTTCGAGTGATGCCCGCAGCGGTCCGCGTCCGATGATGCGAAGTGATGCACCGGGAACGACGCTATGCACGCGTGCGAATGCGCGCAGGAGCAGCGGGACGCCTTTCTCCACGTCGAGGCGACCACAGAATACGAATGTCGGATGCGAGGCTGGCGTGCGACGAAAAGCGGTGCCGGGCGGAGGAACCGGCAGCATCACGACTTCCGATGCGATGCCTTCCGATGCCAGCGAGTGCTGCACCCATTCGCTGCATGCGATGATCGTCGCGACTCCATCGATGCCGGACCGCATCAGCGCATAGCGCGGGCGATCGCGCAGCCAATGCGCCAGACTCACGCATCCGTTGCGATGGCAAACCCAGCCCGCGTGCACCTCGCAAATCGAGCCGTCCGGGAGAAGCTTCGATCCGACCGGACAGATGCATTTGTAATCGGTGACCATCAGCACCACCGGCGATCCGCGCAGAGCCAGAAACAGCGCGGGCGACAGATGATGCGCGAACATGTTCACGACGATCGCATCGGGACGAAACTCGCGCAGCGCGCGGCGCACGGTCGCGACCGCGAATGGATTTGCGATTTGAAGAAAGACCTGTCCCGCGACGTGATTGGTGCCGAATGCGACATAATCGGCGGAGCCGTCGCCGGCGCTGCCCGCCGAGCTGGTGAGCAGGCGGACCTCGTCTCCTGCCGCGGCGAGTCCCGCGCGCAGCCACGCCATGTATGCTTCGGCGCCGCCTTGTCCGCGGTTCCAGTCGGTGATCAGGAGGATGCGCATGCGCGCTCGCCGTCGAGCGAAACAGGTTGTCCGATGCGCGAGGATTTCTCCGCCGCGAGCACGACTTCGAGGCTGCGCATCCCATCGTCAAGCGTGGGCTCATCGCGCGAATCTCCGCGAACGAGGCGCACAAAATGTTCGAGTGCGCGACGTCTGGACGGATCGAAGGAAGGCCGCGCGAGGCGCATCAGACGCCACTGCATATTGGCGACACGAGGCATCGCGCGATGGCGTCGGGCGCCATAACCGAATCGGCGCGCGCCGCGAAATTCGGCCGTCGGCCGCGAGCGATCGATAGTCAGCGAACCGCGTTCGCCAAATAACTCGATCCAATCCGCGAGGCCGGTTCGGAAAGAGAAGAAGCTCGAAACCTCAGTGCCCTGACGCATCGAAAGACGCATCCAGGCTGAATCTTCATCGGTGACCTCCGAATCGATGCGAGCCTCGACGCGCGCGACCTCGTCATCGAGCAGCCATCGAATGAGATCGATGTGGTGCGATGCAAGTTCCAGCATCACACCACCGCCGTGCGCGCGCTGCTTCCGCCATTCGGGCATCTGCGTGGACGTATACGTATGCGGCTCCGAGGAGACGGACTGCACGGCGTAAATCCTTCCAAGTCGCCTCTGCGCGATGACTGCGCGCGCCTGCTCGATCACCGGATGAAAGCGCCGATTGAAGCCAATCATCGCGACCACGTTGGCCTTGGCGGCCGTCGCGAGGACGCGATGCCCGTCTTCAGCGGAAATAGCGAGCGGCTTTTCGAGGTAGAAGTGCTTGTGCGCGGCGCAAGCCTCAATCGCCATCACATGATGGAGATGAGTCGGCACGCTAATCACCACCGCATCGATATCGCGCCGTGCGAAGAGTTCCTCGCTGCGCTCGAACATCGGTTTTCCGACCAACTTTGCCGCGGCGTCGCGCGCGCGAGAGTCGGGATCGGCGCCCGCAACCAATTCGACCTCGCGCATCCGCGCAAGGACGCGCAGATGCGCCCAATACGCGATGGTGCCGCATCCTATCACGCCGACCCGAAGCGGTGCGCTCACGTGCTCATGCTTCCCGTCGGCCCGCGTAAGCCATCTTGTGCAGTTCGTATTCTTCAGCGAGCAGTTCGTGTGCGGTGCGTACGCCAGCGGCATAACCTACCATTTCGCCGGCCGCTCGGATGATGTTTCCGAGGAAGATCAAAGGAAAGGTCCCCGCTGGCGCCAGCCTTGTTCCGGGAACCGATCGAAGGCGAACGAAGAGGCGGTATGAAAGGACGAAAGGAATGAGCGGAGAGCCGACGACGTAAGCGACGCGCTGAAGGCGTGACCATCTTCGCGCTCGAAGCCCACCGATAACCCTGCCAGTAAAAAAGATTTCCCGTAGCCATGCCTTTGGCTGGGTAACGTTAACGTGATCGATTCGGGCTTCGGCTGCGAAGTACGCACGATAGCCCCGGCTTCGAAGAGTTGCGGGCAGCTCGTCGCCTTGAGCCATCGCAGGATCGAGCCGATCGCCCAGTTCGAGCAGAGCCGATTTGCTATAGGCACTATTGAAAAGTGGCGCGGCATCAATCTCCCCTGCGGGCATGCCGTCGATCCAGGGTCCGTAGTCGGCGATGAATGCGGCCCAACTGAGCGCACCGCGCGGATTCGCATTGCCGAAGGCGGGGGAAATCGCACCCCAGTTGCCGCGCTGGTTCGCCGCGATCAACGCCTCCGCCCATTGCGGATGAGGAAAAGCATGCGTCTCGCCCATGAATACCAACGGTGCGGTGGCAGCGCGTACGCCCGCGCCGCGCGCCTTCCACAGCGGCTGAAAGTTGTCCATCTCGATGATGCGAAAATCCGCGAACCCTCGCGCATCGCCTTCGCCGAAACTCGCGCCCTGTCCGCGAGGAACCACCATAATGATTTCCATCCGCGCCTGTGCGGTCTGCTGTTGAAGGCGGCGCAGAACTCCGCGGATAGTTTCGCGTCTATCGGTGGTCAGGATGACCGAGAGCGCCGGCTCGTCGCGAGGTGGAGTCTGGGTCATCGACGATTCGCAGCCTCCTTCACGATGTGGGCTGTTCGCCGGTGTCGGCGCTGACGTAACGCATAGTCATCGCGCGTTCAACTCCCATCCTTAAGCATTCCAGCGGAAATAGCGCGCGGCGAAAACGCGATGATTCGTAGTGGCTGAGCATCGCGGTCCGCCAGTTGTGCGCGGGGCGCCAGCCGGCCCACGCCGTCGCATCCAGATACTGATAGTAGCGTTTGTGCGAGGTCGAGCGTCCCTCGAAGTGCCACGGTTTCAGACCGCCGGCGAAGTGAATTATCCATGGCGATCCTCTGGGCGATGTTTCGAGTGATGTCTCGGGTGATGTCTCAAAATTCGGATTCCAGTTCCAGCGCGGATCGAGCTTGCCCCACTCTCCGGCCAGCACCGCGTTAAGTGCTTCCTGATCCCAGAAAAATACCCGCCGGTTGTTCCTCAGATAGGCAAGCGCGCGGCCCGCGATGTCATCCGTTCGCCAGCGCGCGACATCGATCAGCATGACGCCGGCGTTGAAATATTCCGCGCCGTCGGGGATACCCATCTCGCGATAACTGGCGACGCCGAAGCGCGCCCCCATCGTCCGCACCAGCACGTCCTGCACCGCAAGCACGCAATGATTTTCGTTGGCGATCGCCCATAGCCGCGCCAGATCGCCGAGCACCATCAAGTCGCAATCGAGCCATATGGCGCGCTTGACTGACGCCGGCAGCCAGCGGCCGAGAGTGAGTTTATCATACGTGGTGATGGTCATCCGCCCCCATAGCGGAAGGTCGACGAAGCCGCCACGCGCGGGTGCGATCCAATGCAATGTGACCTGCCTGGGGAGCGAGGCGCAAATGCGCGCGCGCATCTCGCGATCGAGGCCGCCGTCGACGATGTAAATGTTGAGCTCGCGCTGCGGGTCGAGATTGGCAACCGTTGATCGTAGCATCACCGCGAGCGGCATCGCATACTGACGATCCGCGGCGCACGCGATGACCAACGGCTCGATACTCACTGGGTCTACATTTAGCGTGAAGGAGTTCAGCCAAACAACAATCTTTCCAGCCGGAGTAGTGCTGCGGCCACGAATCATGGACCGCTTGTCCGACGCCGCATCATCATGGTAACGCATCGTACTTAATGCAATCGCCCGTATAGCGAGGTTCATACACGATGGCCGACCGAAGCGTTATCGGCAAAACCAGTAAACCTTTCAAAATGCCCGTCGAATGGAGCAAGGTGCGCGAGTTCGCCCGCGCCATCAAGGATCCCAATCCGCTCTATCTCGATGCCGAACTCGCGAAGAAAGAATGCGGCGGGATTCCGGTGCCCGTTACGTTCCTGCAGACGTCCGCATTCTGGCAGGATGCCGATTCGAGCCCCGGCATGGGAGGCTTCGATCTGCGGCGCATCCTTCATGGCGAGCAGGAATTCGAGCTGCTGAAGCCGATCCTCGTTGGCGATACGCTCACCGGCGTATCGAAGGTCGCGGATATCATCGAGAAGGAAGGCGGACGCGGCGGCAAAATGACGATGCTGCTGATGGAGACCGAGTACACCAACCAGAAAAACGAGAAGGTCGCGATCGCTCGCTCGACGCTCATCGAAACCGGCCAGGCCGTGAAGGCGTAGGAGAAAACCAATGCCAGCGAAATTGAAATACGATTCGGTCAAAGTCGGCGACGCGATTCCCGCATTCGTGGTCGAGGGTGTCACGCGTCCGGATTTCGTCCGCTATGCGGGCGCATCGGGCGACTTCGTTCCGCTGCACTACGATCAAACCTTCGTCGAGGCAGCTGGAATTCCGACCGTCTTCGCGCAGGGAATGTTCACCGCAGGGCTGCTGTCGAAGGCGCTCACGGACTTCGTCGGCATCGGACAGGTACGCCGCTTCAAAGTGCGCTTCGCCACGCGCGTATGGCCCGGCGACGTCATCACCTGCCGCGGCAAGGTCACCAACAAGACCGAGCGCAACGGCGAGAAGATCGTCGAGGGAGACCTCGAGGTGGTGAATCAGAAGGGCGAGAGTGCGATCAAAGGATCGTTCGCGGCCGCCTGCAACTGAGCATCAGGGTTGACTGTAAAAAAGGACTGCGGGAACATCCCGCGGTCCTTTTTCATTAAGGAGGCTAATCCTTCGACGTTTCTTGATAAGTTGCGCGAATTGCGCAAAAAGAAGGGATTCATCATGAAAGGGGATCGCCTCGCGATACTTTTCTGCGTCGCCGCGGGAGCGCACCATAGAATCAGATGGCTGAGCCACGCTACGTAATTATTCAAGGGCACTTCTATCAACCGCCGCGCGAGAGTCCATGGACCGGACTCATCGCACCGGAGGCGAGCGCCGCGCCGTTTCCGAACTGGAACGAGCGCATCCTGAGCGAATGCTACATCGCCAACGCGCACGCTCACATGATGGAAGGTACCGTCGTCCACGTTCGCAACAACTACGAAGCCCTGAATTTCGATGTCGGTCCGACGCTCGCCGCGTGGCTGGAGCGTCACGGCAAACCCGCCCATCGCGCGATGCTTCGTGGCGATGAACTCAGCGCCGCCGCGCATGGCGGCCACGGCAACGCGATCGCGCAACCCTACAATCATTCGATACTGCCGCTGCTGTCGCTGCGCGATCGCGAGCTGCAGATCGCCTGGGGCATCGAGGATTTCGCTTATCGCTTCGGCCACCGTCCCGAGGGCATATGGTTGCCCGAATGCGCAGTCGACGATGCCACAATTGAAGCGGTCGCGGCCGCCGGATTGAAATTCACGATTCTTGCCGATGATCAGGGTCGTTTCCTTGGCGAGTCGGCGGCGACGCGGACCGCGGGTCCGTTCATCTGGCAGCGCGATGACCTGAGCCTCGCGGTGTTCCGCTTCGATCGCGCGCTGTCGGCGGAAGTTTCATTCGGCGACGCTATGGATGACGGTAAAGCCTTTGCCGAACGTCTCGCGGCGGTCGCGCTCGAGCACGAGCCGGGCAGCGCGATTTTGCTCGCCACCGATGGCGAGACTTTCGGGCATCATAAGAAGAGCGGGGCGGCCGAACTCGCGCGTGCGATCATGGCAATCCAGCGCCGCGACGATATCGTCATCACCAATCTCAGCGACTATCTGGCGTTGCATCCGGTCGCGGGAACTTTCGTGATCGATCAGCCGAGCGCGTGGAGCTGCACGCATGGCGTCGAGCGATGGCGCTCCAATTGCGGATGCCGCATCGACTCGAATACCAGTCAGGAATGGCGTGCGCCGCTGTTCGATGCGATGCATTTCGTCATCGACCACACGAATGCAACTTACGATCGTTTTGCGCCGCCGATTTCGCCCGATCATGCCGCGATGCTGCGTGAATCGATGAGCCTGATGGCGGATCCGACGCTCGCGCACCAGGAAGAATTTTTCACTCGACATAAAATTTCCGATGAACGCAATCGCGACCGTCTGATGCTGCTGTTCGAGATGGTGCGCGCGGCGCAGGCTTCGCTCACCAGCTGC
Source organism: Binataceae bacterium (SeqCode) (assembly GCA_035294805.1). Classification (GTDB taxonomy): domain Bacteria; phylum Desulfobacterota; class Binatia; order Binatales; family Binataceae; genus DATGKG01. The sequence goes on from DATGKG010000217.1 coordinate 6,696, forward strand.
GCGTGGTTCTTCGATGATTTCGGCGGACTGGAAGGGCGCGTTGCACTCCGCTGGGCCGCGCGTGCGGTCGAGCTGGCCGCCGAATTTGCTGCCAGCATCGAGCCCGAACTGCTCGAGCGGCTGCGCCAGATTCGATCGAATCGGCGCGAGACCGGCGATGCGGCGACGCTCTACTTGAGTCTCAAGACGCGCGAGGCGAGAGGGAGGATTTAGTCATGGCGGATTCTCAGGGCCACGACATCGAATCGGTATTGAGCGAAGCGCGGAAGTTTCCACCATCGGCGGAATTTTCCGGCCGCGCATCGATCAAGAGCCTCGACGAGTACGAGGCGCTATGCCGGCGCGCGGAGAAGGATCCCGAGAAGTTCTGGGGCGAGTGCGGCAACGAACTTTCATGGTTCAAGCCTTACGACAAAGTGCTCGAATGGAATTTTCCGTTCGCGAAATGGTTCGTCGGAGGCAAGATCAACGCGTCCTACAACTGTCTCGATCGTCATTTGACCGGGGCGCGGCGCAACAAGGTCGCGTTCATATGGGAAGGCGAGCCGGGCGATTCACGCATCCTGACGTATCAAATGCTCGCCGATGAAGTGGGGCGCGCTGCTAACGCCCTCAAGCATCTCGGGGTTAAGGCGGGAGATCGCGTCGCCATCTACATGCCGCTGATTCCGGAGGCCGCGATCGCGATGCTTGCCTGCGCGCGCATCGGCGCGATTCATTCGGTGGTGTTTGGCGGATTTTCCGCCGAGGCGCTCGCCGATCGCATCAACGACGCCGAAGCGAAGCTCGTCATCACCGCCGATGCGGGATGGCGTCGCGGCACGCAGGTCGAGCTCAAGGCCAACGTCGATGAGGCGCTGAAGAAAGCGCCATCGGTGGAGAAATGTCTGGTCGTTCGCCGCACTGGCGCAAAAGTCGACTTCAAGAAGGGTCGCGATGTGTGGTGGGACGAGCTGGTTCCATCGCAAAGCCCGAATTGCCCCGCCGAGCAGCTCGATTCGGAGCATCCGCTGTATACGCTCTATACTTCGGGCACGACCGGTAAGCCGAAGGGCGTATTGCACACCACCGGCGGATATCTGACCCACGTTGCGCAAACAATGAAGTGGGTATTCGACCTCAAAGATGACGACATCTATTGGTGCACCGCCGACATCGGATGGGTGACGGGCCACAGCTACACCGTCTACGGCCCGCTCGCGGCGGGCGCGACGGTGGTGATGTACGAGGGCGCGCCGAATTTTCCAGAGAACGATCGCTTCTGGCAAATCATCGAGAAGTATCGCGTGTCGATTTTCTATACGGCACCGACTGCGATTCGCACCTTCCTCAAATGGGGCGACTCATGGGTCAAGAAGCATGACTTGTCGAGCCTGCGCCTGCTCGGCACGGTAGGCGAGCCGATCAATCCCGAAGCATGGATGTGGTATCGCAAAACCATCGGCGGCGACCGATGCCCGATCGTCGATACCTGGTGGCAGACCGAAACCGGCGGCATCATGATCAGTCCGGTCCCCGGCGCGATCGCGACCAAGCCCGGTTCCGCGACGCGTCCGCTGCCCGGCATCGCGGCCGATGTGGTCACGCGCGAGGGCAAACCTGTCTCCGCGAATCAGGGCGGATATCTGGTGGTCAAGCGACCATGGCCCGGGATGCTGCGGACGATTTTCCGCGATCCCGAGCGCTACAAGTCCGCATACTTCAGCCAGATCGAAGGAATGTATTTCACCGGCGATGGCGCGCGGCGCGATGAGGACGGCTACTTCTGGATCATGGGGCGCGTCGACGACGTCATCAACGTCTCGGGCCATCGCCTCAGCACGATGGAAGTTGAGAGCGCGCTGGTGTCGCATGAGACGGTGGCGGAAGCGGCGTGCGTCGGCAAGCCGGACGCGGTGAAAGGGCAGGGCATCATGGCGTTCGTGACGCTGGAGGGCGGGCGCAAGGGCGACGACAAGTTGCGCGAGGAGCTGAAGCGCCACGTGGTCAAGGAAATCGGAGCACTCGCGCGTCCCGATGAGATTCGCTTCACCGATGCGCTTCCGAAAACGCGCAGCGGCAAGATCATGCGCCGTTTGTTGCGTCAGATCGCGGCGGGCGACGAAACGCTGGGCGATGTCACAACGCTGGAAGATCTTTCGGTGATGGCGAGGCTTCGCGAAGACGAGGAGTAGGGCGCGATAGGCTTATCGCTTGAGGAGTTCCTTGCCGCCCACGTACACATACTCCAGATCCAATGACGTCAACGGATGATCCTTTTCCCGAATCCGCACCTCCGCCATCTCCGCGACGAACATCGTATGGTCGCCGGCGACGTGGCTGTCGATGACGCGGGCTTCGATCGAGACCATCGCCTGTTCGAGCCACGGCACCTTCAGCCCTGGCGATAGCTCATACGCGAGCCCCTCGAGGTTGTCCGGCTTGCGCGAGCGTGCCGAGTAGAAGTAATCCTCCAGCTCCTTGCCGCGACGCCCTACGATGTTGAATCCGAATGCGCCGGTGCTCGCGACCATCGCGCGCGAGAAGTGGTTGTTGTCGACGGCCGCCATGAACAGCGGCGGGTCGCCCGACACCTGCACCACCCACGAGGACGACATGCCGTGGCGATGGGCGCCGTCATTGACGGTCAGCACGTAGATGCCGGTACTCAAATTCGCCATTGCGATGGCAATATCCTTGTTCATTGTGCCCTCGAGCGAAATTAGGGCCACAAAAGCGTCGTGCTAATTGACCTGGCCCAAAAGGACTTGCAAAATTAGATCTGAATGAAGGAGCGCGCGACACGATGAAGATGGTCTTCAGGCTGTTGGTCGCCATCCTCGTGCTGTTCGTCCTGGCTCCTGTGGCCTCCGCGCGCGTTCGTCATCATTCGCACCCCAAGCCCGCGCAACCGCAGACCGGAGAGCAGAACCTCCCTGAAATGACCATCATCGATGAATGGTCACCCGACCTCATCGTCGCTCCTCCGGTCACCCGGCCATCGGGTTCAGTTTACGATACGCCGAAACCTCCCAGCGCGTCATTCGCAGGATTAGCGCCTGCGCCGGTGCAGAATGGAGTATCGAGCGCACCAACGACAGGCAATCTAACTTCGGCGGCTGGCGTTTTCCCGACGCACAATGAGGTGCCGACGGGAGCGAACCCGACCGGTGAGAACTCCGAGCCGGCGACGACATCTTCAATGCAGATGGTCACGGCGACTGTCGATGGCGCGAGGATCGATGGCGCCGCGATCACCGCGCCGCAAGCCGGGACGCGGACTGCTTCACTCATAGCTCCATCGCCACCCAATCAGAAGAACGGCGCGGTGTGTCCGCTGCCGTCACGGACCCCGGGTTCCATTCTCTTCGACCAGACCCATGACGATTCGGCGCTCAATCCAGCGAACTGGTCGGTGAGTGTTTTCAAGCATCGTCAGGCGCTGATCGTCTACTACAAGGGACGCTTGTTCAAACAGTACGATGCCGTTTTCGGTCGCGCGCTCGATATGGGCGCCAAGCAATGGGCGCAGGATCGCCGCACGCCCGAGGGCGTTTACACTATCATCGAGAAATATCCGAGCATGCGCTTCCGATGGTTCTTGCGGCTGAACTATCCGAATTTAGTCGATCGCGTGCGCTACGAGACCGAGCGCGTGAACGGCGTGGTCCCAGTCGATGGGGACGGCAAGTCGCCGACCGTCGGCAGCGCCATCGGCATCCACGGCACCGACGTGCCGATTCTCAATGCCGGCCACATCAACTGGACCACCGGATGTATTTCGGTGAACAACGGTGACATCGACAGCCTCGAACGGCTGCTGCCGGTCGGGACCGTCGTGATCATCAAGCCGTAGTCAGCTCGCGATAGATTCCGGCGCGTTGCGCAGCACGTTGTACACCATCGGCGGAATCCGCAGTCGCTCATTCGATTCGTAAAGTTTGCGAATTTCAGGCAATGCGTGGTCACCCGCAAGCGTCAGCGCCGCAACCTTGTCGAGCAATGCCTTGCGCTCGTCAGTCAGCGCCTCGTCGCCCATCTCCATCATGCCCCATACGTCCCACGGCAGCGCCTCGATGCGATTGAGCGAGGCAAAATCGCGCACCACATTTCCTGCGATGAACCACATACCCGCCATGTTGATGTGGCTGAGACCATACTTGCTCGGATCGCCACGGCCGGTGCGGCAGCGCTGCCATGCGTCTCCCGCGATGATGAATGCGTCGCGCGGCACGTCGAGCGGATCGAATTTGAGCGCGAAGGTTTTGCGCTGAATCGGATCCATCTGCGCGTCGACCAGAATCCAGCGTGACTGCTTCGCGTTCCAGTATTCAGTGACCCAATGATCCTCGAACTTGCCGGCGTTGAAGTACGCGCCGAAGCCGCATCGCGAGCGCGCGGGAATTCCGTGCTCGCGCAGAATCGCCGTCAGCAGCAGCGAAAAATGACGACATACGGTCGGCATCCGATGCGCGGGGTTGCGCGCAATCGTGAGCGGGCGGTCGTCGAGTTCGTGAATGCGTTTCAGCATCAGCTCGACCGGACGGATGTTCCCGTCGGCGTACTGCTGCTCACTCAGTTTCAGATCGTAAAGCCACGGCGCCATATCGCGATGAACCAGCACGCCCTGGATGACCTCACATTGCTTCGCGAGGTCATTCGGAAGCGCGCGCAACTCCATTGAGCGTGCCCCTGCCGCGGCCATCGGCGCACTGCCTTTGTAGTACTCCTGCGGATTTTCCATGAGGGGCTCCTTCGCTCACGCGATTCGATCGCAGCATCGGGCGAGATAGCGCTCGAGGTTGCTCAGCGAGATTTCCCAATCGACGCTGATGCAAACTTCGGCGCGCGCGGACATCATCTCATCGATGCAGAGGCAGGCGTCGCGCACCGCGTCGTTCTCGCTGGCCGCCGCACCAATCGCGCCGCCATCGCGATGCGGATCGATGACGCACCACAACCAGCGCTGTTGCGCTTCCCAAACTTCGAAATCGATTCCGAGATAGTGCCGCATGCTATCCATGATGCCTCTCCACCAATTCCGCGAGGCGATCCAGCGTACTGTTCCATCCGCGCGTATGATCGTCGCGCATCGCTTCGGTCGGGAACGTCGCGTGGCGCAGCGTGAGCCGCGTCTTACCATCGAGGTCCTCGAACGTCACCGTGACGAGAGAGTCGCCGGTACTCGCCCGAATCCACGGACCCCACGTGAAGACGAGCAGCTCAGGCGTAACGACTTCGCGATAAACGCCGCGCCAGTGCTCGTCGTAGTTCGGGCCGCGCATGTGGAAATGATACGCGCCGCCTGAGCGCACATCGTTTTCGATGATGCTTGCGGTGAAACCCTGCGGACCGAACCACTTGGCCCGCGCCTCAGAATCGGTCCACGCCTTGAAGACGAGTGCCCTCGGCGCATCGAAGACGCGCGTGATGACACACTCGAAGCCGGCGGCGCTCGCGACGTTACTGCTTGAGCCCATGATGCTACTCCTTGCCGCTTGGCTATCGAGCGGCCGCCAGGTACTCGCCCATACGATCAAAGCTGTCGGTCCATCCACGGCGATGGGCATCGCATGAGGTGACGGTTTCGAAGATTCCGTGCCGCAGCGTCAGTCTGGTTTTTCCGCCCAGGTCTTCGAAGGTCAACGCCACGATCGTTTCGGGATAAGTCAGTTGCCCCTGCTCATTCACGAACCCCCAGGTAAAGGACAGCCGCTCGGGTTCGATGACCTCGCGATAGACGCCCTGCAACCAATGATCGCCGCCCTCGGGATCGCGCATGTAGTAGCGATAGGCGTCGCCTGCCCGCCGGGCGGTTTGCAGAACTTTTCCGCTACAACCTCGCAGACCCAGCCAGTGGACCCACTGCTCGGGCTCGGCCCATGCCTTGAAGACGAGTTCGCGCGGCGCGTCGAAGACGCGCGTCATTACGAGTTCGCGGTCGGCGGTTGCAACGTTACTGCTGGCTCCCATGATGCTGCTCCTTGTGAGCTATCGCGCCGCTGTCACATATTCCGCTAGGCGATCGAGGCTGCTGTTCCATCCGCCGCGATGATCGTCGCGCGCGCTGACGGACTCGAAAATACCTTGGCGCAGCGTCATCCGGGTCTTGCCGCCTAGATCTTCGAAGGTCAGCGTCACGAGCGTCTCCGGACGCGTCGCCTGACCCTGCTCATTAGCCCATGCGTAGGTGAACACGAGCCGCTCGGGCTCGATCATCTCGCGAACGATTCCCTGTTGCCAATGATCGCCGCCTTGAGGATCGCGCATGTAGTAGCGATACGCGTCGCCCGGCGCTTTGGCGCTCTGCAGGATTTTTTCGGTAAAGCCACGCGGACCCATCCATTGGATCTGACGTTCCGGCTCGGTCCACGCCTTGAACACGAGGCTGCGCGGCGCATCGAAGATTCGCGTGATGACGAGTTCGCGCTCTGCGGTGTCGGTCGCGATGCTACCGGTTGTCTCCATTGTTCTACTCCTTGATTGACGCCGAGAGGACATATTCGGTTAGACGTTCGAGGGCCTCGCCCCATCCGCGCACGTGATCGTTGCGCACTTCATCGGATTCGAAGATCGCCTGATGCAAAGTGAGCATAGTTTTTCCGCCAACTTCGGCGAAGGTGACCGTCACGACCGTCTCATGGCCGCGCTGTCCGCGTTCGTCCTCGAAGGCGTAGGTGAACACGAGGAGCTGCGGCGCAACGATTTCGCGAATGACTCCGCGCTGGCGATCTTCGCGTCCCTCCGCGGAGCGCATCCGGATATACCATCCACCGCCGACGCGAAAATCCATTTCGCATTGGAGAACGGTGAAGCCGTGCGGCCCCCACCATTGCGACAGATGTTCGGGCTGCGTCCACACTTTGAAGACCAGTGCGCGCGGCGCATCGAAGACCCGCGTGATGACGAGTTCCCTCGATGATTCAGTTGCGGCGGTGCTTGTCGCGGGCATTCTTCTTCTCCTTCTTCTGCACCTCGCGCAGATATTCTTCGAGGCGATCGAAACTCTGCTCCCAGAAACGCCGATAGTGTTCGATCCACTTGGCGGCATCCTTGAGCGGGCCCGCCTCGAGCCGGCACGGACGCCATTGCGCCTCGCGCCCGCGCGCGATGAGCCCCGCGCGCTCCAGTACCTTGAGATGCTTGGAAATCGCGGGAAGGCTCATCTCGAAGGGCTCGGCGAGTTCGGTGACCGAGGTCTCGCCGGACGCGAGGCGCGCGAGGATCGCGCGACGAGTGGGATCGGCAAGCGCTGCGAAGGTAGAGCTGAGCTGATCGGATGCGAGTTCTGGGGCCATCTGTGGTGAACCGCGTAGTTAAATAACCTGATGGTTAAATACATCGGAGAAGGATGGATGTCAAGCGTGATGATCACCGCGACCCCGGTTCGCGACGCCACCCAGGATTCGTCAGAGACATTTCCTTGGGGAGGTCGTTCGCGAAGGGATTTATTGCGATGTTGGCACCAGCTCAGCGGAGGTCAACACTGGGGAGACGCCATCGAGTAAAAGATGATTTACGCGGCGAGCTTGCCCCGATCTTCCAATCGCCTGCGGCGGAATTTTTCCACCAAGCGATCAACGATCTGGAAGGCAACGACCGCACCAATGGCCGCTATTAGGGGCGGAGCCACTATGGATAATAAGGTGTGTATCGTCATGGGTCG
>DATGKG010000218.1:0-7864 GCA_035294805.1 Binataceae bacterium (SeqCode)
TGGACGCAATGGTTCTTCCTTTTGTTATACAAGCGCGGACTGGCGTATCGCGCGGTCGGCGCGCAATGGTGGTGCGATTTGTGCCGCTCCGTGCTCGCCAACGAGCAGGTGATCAACGGATGCTGTTGGCGTCACACTGAAAATCCGGTTTCGAAGAAGGACCTGGAGCAGTGGTACATCAAGACCACCGCATACGCTGACCCGCTGCTCGACGACCTCGACAAAATCGATTGGCCCGAACCGATCAAACTGATGCAGCGCAACTGGATCGGACGCTCGGAAGGCGCAGAGCTCGCGTTTCCGGTCACCGGCCATCCCGGCAAGGAGGTTCGCTTCTTCACCACGCGTCCGGATACCGTCTTCGGCGTATCGTTCATGGTGCTCGCGCCGGAGCATCCGCTGGTCGCGGAGATCGCAACCTCGGAGCGGACCGCGGCGGTCGCAGCCTACGTGTCGCAGGCGCGGCGGCAGACCGAAATCGAGCGGCTCTCGACGGTGAAAGAAAAGACGGGCGTGTTCACCGGTGCTTACGCGCGCAACGTCTTCACCGGCAAAGACATTCCGATCTGGATCGCGGACTACGTTCTGATGGGATATGGGACTGGCGCGATCATGGCAGCGCCGGGCGAGGATCAGCGCGACTTCGAATTCGCGACCAAGTACGGCCTCGAGATTCCACGCGTCACCGCGCCGGCGGATGGCAGTGCACCACCGTCGGATCGCGCCTTCAGCGAGCGCGGCGTCACGATTAATTCGGATATCCTCAATGGTCTGCCGACCGACGACGCCATCAAGGCGGTCGGACGCTATGCGGTCGAGCATGAGATAGGAAAACCTACCATCAGTTACCGGATGCGGGATTGGCTGATCTCGCGACAACGTTACTGGGGCGCGCCGATTCCGATCGTCTATTGCAAAAGCGACGGCATCGTTCCGGTGCCGGAAGACCAACTGCCCGTGCGGCTCCCCGAGATGAAGGAATATCAGCCCTCGGGTACCGGGCGCTCCCCACTCGCGAATGTTCCCGAGTTCGTCAACACAACCTGTCCAAAGTGCGGAGGCCCGGCCGAACGCGAGACCGACACGCTCGACGGCTTCGCTTGTTCGTCGTGGTACTTCCTGCGCTTCGCCTCGCCGCATGAAGACAAAGCTCCATTCGATCGCAAAGCCGCGGACTACTGGCTGCCCGTCGACCTCTACGTCGGCGGCGCCGAGCACGCCGTGATGCATCTTCTCTATGCGCGGATGTGGACCAAGGTGATGGCCGACGCCGGCCTAATCAACTTTCGCGAGCCGTTCTCAGTGCTGCGCAATCAGGGAGTCGTATGGGCCGCCAACGGCCAACGGATGTCGAAGAGCAAAGGCAACGTCGTCACCCCGGATGAGATGATCGATAAGTACGGCGCCGATGCGTTGCGCTTGTGGGAACTCTTCATGAGTCCGTTCGATGAAGCGACGAACTGGAACGAGGACGGCGTCGCGGGTACCTCGCGCTACCTGATGCGCGTATGGACGATGGTGCGCCGCTACGTCGAGGCCGGCGCGCCCGAGGGCAATCCAAGCGACGAGACCATCAAGCGCACGCACAAAACGATTGCGACGGTGACCGATCACGTCGAGCGGCTGCGGTTCAACACCGCACTCGCCACGATGATGGATCAGCTCAATTACCTCACCAAGCTGAAGCCGGAAGAACTCGGCCGCTTCCCTCTCGAGGCGTACCTCGTGATGCTCGCGGTGATGGCGCCGCACATCACGGAGGAATTCTGGCGCGCGCTGGGCCACGCGAAATCCATTCATTTGGAATCTTGGCCGAAGTTCGATCCCGCGCTGACGAAGGAAGAGACCGTCACGGTGCCCGTCCAAATCAACGGCAAGGTGCGCGATCGATTGCAGGTTGCGGTCGGCACGCCCGAGGCCGAGGTCATCGCAGTGGCGCGCGCGAGCGAAGCGGTGAAGCGTCATCTCGATGGCAGGGAGCCGAAGAAGATCATCTACGTGCCGGGCAAGCTGGTGAGCATCGTAGTGTAGCAGGCTGTTGGTAAACCACAGCCTGCTCCCCCACTCTTGTCTCCCCGCAAAAGAGCGGGGAGAAGATTAAGGAAGGCTGCCAGCTTTCCGGAGGACGATCGCTTGAAGATTCCGCGCGCGGCGTGCGATGCTCGCCGCATCAGGAATTGAAATTTGGCAAGGAGTCTTTTCGATGCCGGATGTTGTCAGCCTCAAGCGCCATCAGAACTGGGCCACCCTCTCGCTCAATCGTCCCGACAAGCGCAACGCGCTCAACGTCGAAGTGCTCGCCGGCATGGACAAGGCGCTGCGCGAGGTCGAGCACGACAAGGAAATTCGCGCGCTGGTGGTGCGCGGCGAGGGCCGTCACTTCTGCGCCGGCATCGACCTCGCGGAAGTCGAACAGGCCGAGGCGGGTCACAATCCCGCGAGCCTCGAAAATGTTTTCCATCGCCTCGAGCAGCTTCCCGCGATCACGATTGCCGCGGTACAGGGCGCCGCGATCGCCGGAGGCCTCGAACTCGCTCTGCACTGCGATCTCCGCATCGCGGCCGACGACGCGAAGTGCGGCATGACGCTGGGCAAAGTCGGCCTGATGGTGCCGTACGACTTCACGCGCAAGCTCATCGAGGTCATCGGCGCCGGGAACACCTCGCTCATTCTGTTCACCGCGGATCTCTTCGATGCGAAACGCGTGTACGAGATGGGCATGATGTCGCAGGTGGTACCCGCTGCCGCGCTCGACGACACCGTCAACGCGCTCGCCGAAAAGATCGCCGGTAATGCGCCGCTGTCGCTGCGCGCTATGAAGGCCACGGTGCGCCGGTGCATGAGCGAGACGTTCGACGCGTGGCATCAGGACATGCTCGATCTCGCGACCGCGGTGCGCCGCAGCAAGGACGCTAAGGAAGGTCCGCGCGCATTTCTGGAAAAGCGCAAGCCGGCCTGGCGCGGCGAATAATTACTCGTCGGAACCCAGCGCCTTGCGGATCGCGGTCGCGCTGTGCAGCAAGGTGCTCGGCACGTTCAGCGTCCCCGCGACATTCGAGTAGGGATACAGCCGCGCGTTGATGTGCGCGTGCAGCGGAAGCCCCTCGCCCTGATGGATTTCGTAATCGAGCGGGAGCGGCCCGAGGATGCGAAGTATGCGATATAGGGCGCGCGCGAACGCGCTCAGCTCATGCACATCGAGGTCGGTGAGCAGGCCGAGATGCTTCGGCATCACGACATCATAGCTGCGCGGGAAGAGCCCGATCGGACTCGCATAGGTCACGATGCCGTGCTGATTTTCGACGATCAGCTCGAGCCGATCGAACAGATCGATCATCTCATTGAAAAGTCCCGGCGTTTCGCGTGCGGCTGATGCTTCCTGTGCGACCGCCGGCAGCGAACGCGGGGATCCGATGATCTGCTGATGCACGTGCGGTTGCGACGCGCCCGACTCGCGCCCCTGATTTTTTCGCACCGCGATCGCTTTGACCTCGCGATTGTGAAACGCATGCACCATCACGCGCGCGTCGGTCTCGATCAGCTTGACGAAATGTTCTTCGCCCAAAATTCCGGTGTACGCCAGATCAGCCTGCGTGCGAGGCATTTCGACGAAGTGCCGTGGGTCCTCGATGACGACGTACGACTCGTTGCGATCGCCCGTCAGTTCGGCGGGAATCCGTGGAAAGAGATTATTGATAACGCGAATGATCCATGGCGAGGTTTGCGTCGTCGGGTCGCCCTTCCAATGCGGCATCTCGTCGCGGGTGATGCGAAAAATTTCCGCAGTGGTTTGCTCCTCGTTGCCGGGACAAAACGGACAGGTCGCTATCGCATGTTTAATCGCGGACTCGTCGAGCGCGCCGATGCCGGGCGGATGATGCTCGCGACCGCTGAGCGTGAACGCGAAACTCTTCCCGCGCAAGTCGACGACGTAGGAGATCACACCGGTGACTGGATTTTTCATCCAGAGCAACTTGCTACCGCGAATTTCGTATTCCAGCGCCATAGGGTTGCGCTCATGCGCGCTTCACTTCTAACAAGGCTGGCTGTCGGAAAAAAGGAAGGGCGGCTGATTCGCCGCCCTTCGATCGATGATGCATTTCGTGATGCCGTCGCGCTCAGGCGTTGGCGGGCGCGGCTTCACGCGTTTCCTTGTATGCGAAGCTCAGCTTGTCGTCCGAGAGATCGACGACAGCAGTGCCGCCCTTCTTGAGGCGTCCGAACAGCAGCTCGTCGGCGAGCGAACGCGCGATCTCGTTTTCGATGAGACGTCCGAGCGGACGCGCGCCGAACTTCGGATCGTAGCCATGCTCCGCCAGCCACTTGCGCGCTTTCTCCGTCACCTCGAGCTTCACCTTCTGCGCCTTTAGACGATCGGAAAGCTCACCGATGAACTTGTCGACGACTCGTTCGACGATAACCGGACCAAGCGGCGCGAAATCGATGATCGCAGACAGCCGGTTGCGGAATTCCGGACTGAACATGCGCTCGATGATGTTCTTCGGACTGCCGCTGGTGCCGCCATGGAATCCGATCATCGAGCGCGCCAGTTCCTGCGCGCCGGCGTTAGTGGTCATCACCAGTACCACGTTGCGGAAATCAGCCTTGCGCCCGTTGTTGTCGGTGAGCGTCGCGTGATCCATTACCTGCAGCAGAATGTTGAACAGATCGGGATGCGCTTTTTCGATTTCATCGAGCAGCAGCACGCAATGCGGCGTCTTGTTGATGGCGTCCGTGAGCAGACCGCCCTGATCGAAGCCGACGTATCCGGGAGGCGCGCCGATGAGCCGCGACACCGTGTGACGCTCCATGTACTCGCTCATGTCGAAGCGCAAAAACTCGATGCCCATCACCTTCGCGAGCTGACGCGCGACCTCGGTCTTGCCGACACCGGTCGGCCCCGCGAACAGAAACGCACCGACCGGCTTGTCCGGATGCGAGAGCCCCGACCTCGCAAGCTTGATGGCGCGCGCGACCGCTTCCAGAGCCGCATCCTGCCCGTATACGACCTGTTTCAGCTCGTCTTCGAGATTTTGCAATCGCTCGCGATCGCTGGCGGAAACGGTGCGCTCGGGGATTTTTGCCATCCGCGCGATGCATCGTTCGACGTCGCGCAGACCGACCGTCTCCGGCTCCTTCTTGCCCTTGCCGCGCAGATGCGCCGCGACTCCCGCCTCGTCGACGACATCGATCGCCTTGTCGGGCAGGTATCGATCATTGATATAGCGGGCCGACAACTCGACCGACGCGCGCAGCGCCGCCGAGGTGTACTTCACATTGTGATGCTTCTCGTAATACGACTTGAGCCCGTTGAGAATCTCGATGGTCTCTTCCTGCGTCGGCTCGTTCACATCGATACGCTGGAAGCGGCGCGCCAGCGCCTTGTCGCGATCGAACGATCGCTTGTATTCCTGATAGGTCGTCGATCCAATACATCGCAGATCGCCCGACGCGAGCGCGGGTTTGAGGAGGTTTGAGGCGTCCATTGTGCTGCCCGAGGCCGAGCCTGCGCCGACGATGGTATGAATTTCGTCGATGAACAAAATCCGCTTCGTGTTTCCGACCACACCTTTGATGACGGCCTTCAGCCGTTGTTCGAAGTCGCCGCGAAAGCGCGTTCCGGCGAGCAGCGCGCCCATGTCGAGCGCGTAAATCTCCACACCCTTGAGCGCGTCGGGAACCTTGCCGTTATGGACCGCGAGCGCGAGGCCCTCCGCGAGCGCGGTTTTGCCGACGCCGGCCTCGCCGACGAAAATCGGATTGTTCTTGCGCCGCCGCAGCAGCACATGGATGGCGCGCTCGAGTTCCTTTTCGCGACCGACCAGAGGATCGATTTTTCCTTGCGCCGCGCGCTCGGTCAGATTGATCGCGTAGGTCTTGAGCGCCTTTGAGGGCGAGACTTTGCGATCGCCATCCTCGTCGCCACCGGCCCCTTCGCTTTCGTTATCGCCGTCGGCTTCTTCGGTGCCGCCGGTTTCGTGATCCTGCTCTGCGGGAACCTTCGACACGCCATGTGAAATGAAGTTGATGACATCGAAGCGCGAGACGCCCTGTTCCTGGAGGAAAAAGTACGCAGGCGATTCGGTCTCATGGAACATCGCGACCAGCACGTTGCCGCCGTTGATTTCGTTGCGGCCCGACGACTGCACATGAAGCGCGGCCCGTTGCAATGCGCGCTGCACGCCGATCGCGTAGCGAGGCATGACGGTCTCGCCCTTCGGCATCCGCTCGACCTGCTCGTCGAGGTAGCGCGTGAGCTTCTTCTTCAACTCCTCCAGGTCGGCGCCGGAGTTGTGCAGGATGTTGCTGGTGGTGACGTCGTGAAGCATCGCGTAGAGCAGATGCTCCAGGCATACGTACTCGTGGCGGCGATTGACTGCTTCGGTCACAGCGAGCTGCAAGGTGACCTGCAACTCGCGGCTGAGCATTATATTTCCTGATGCCATCTAATTCGCGTCGCGGCGGCGCGGCGCTTTCACTCCTTTTCCATCACGCACTTGAGCGGATACTGCGCCTCGCGCGCGAGCTCCTCGACCGTGCGGACTTTGGTTTCTGCGACTTCGAACGGATAGACCCCCGCCACGCCCATTCCATTCTGATGCACCCACAACATTATTTTGGTGGCTTCGGCGTGCGGTTTATGAAAAACCGTTTTCAACAAATCGACGACGAATTCCATCGGCGTGTAATCGTCGTTGAGCAGCATCACCTTGAACATCGAGGGACGCTTGGTTTTCGATTGCGTCTTGGTTCGTCGCTGAATGACGGTGCCGGCGCCGCCGTTATCATCGCCACCGCTCTCATCGCCGTCAGTGCTCTTGGCCCTTATCGCGAGCCGCGCGATTTCATCCGACGCCATACGGTTGGGACCCGTGTTTCGCACCCCTTAAGAATAGCAGACTGAGGGCATCTCTAGGGAGTGTGCGATCGAACATCGCTATCGGAGAATCTTTCGATTTTCTCGGTGTCGCTATTTTATCGACATCAGTTTGCGGTAAATCCTGTCGTTGTTAAGCTCAATCGGGGAGCGCGCACCAAGCGAATGACGCAAAGCAGGAACGGTTTGATTGAAGTTGCGGTGGTTGAAGGGATCGCGAAAATCGCGCGCGACGAATGGAACGCGATCGTCAGCGACGGCGACTCGCCGTTTGTCGATTGGGATTGGCTCAATGCGATGGAGCAATCGAAGAGCGCGATTCGCTCCACCGGATGGGCTCCCTATCACATGGTGATTCGCGACGGCGAAAACAAAATCGCCGCGGCGTGTCCGCTGTATTTGAAAACTCACAGCATGGGCGAGTTCGTCTTCGATCACGGATGGGCCGAGGCCGCCGAGCGTGCTGGCATCCGATATTATCCGAAGCTGCTGATTGGAGTGCCGTTCACACCGCATACCGGGCGCCGATTTCTGACCGCGCCCGACGCCGATCGAAATCTAATGATCACCGCACTCGGCCGCGCGATCATGAATCTTTGCGCGGAAAACAAACTCTCCTCGGCGCATGTCACCTTCTGCGAGGCCGACGAGGCCGCCGCGCTTGCAAAGCTCGGATTCCTCGAACGCCTCGGCTATCAATACCATTGGCATAACGCCGGCTTCGCCACCTTCGACGATTACCTCGCGCGCCTGAAACATAAACGCCGCACCGCAGTTCGTCACGAGCGCGCCGCTCTCGAAAAACAAGGCCTCACGGTGAAGGTGCTCGCCGGCGAAGAGATTCCCGACTCGCTGTTCGCGCCGATGTATCGCCTCTACCTCTCGACCATCGAAAAACTCTACTGGGGCAGGCAGTATCTGACGCCGGAATTCTTCGAGCTGATGCGCACCGACTTCAAGCGCAACGTCGCATTCGAGCTCGCGTTC
>DATGKG010000219.1:0-10772 GCA_035294805.1 Binataceae bacterium (SeqCode)
CAGGGAGGTAGCGCTATCGACATGATGTCGATAGCGCTAAAACGGTTAACCGCGCGTCAGCTCCGGCGGTATCCACGCGCCCGCGTTGAATCCTCCATCGATCGGCACCGCGACTCCCGTGATGAATGCTGCCTGGTCCGAGGCGAGGAACGTCGCGAGCGCCGCGATCTCTTCCGGCTTCCCGTTGCGCCCGAGCGGATGCATCATGCCGCTGCGCGCCCAAATCTGCGCCGATGCGCCGGGCGCAATCTGCCCGCAGTTCTCCGCGATCGGCGTCTCGATGACCCCGGGGCAAATCGATACGCATCGAATCTTGTCGCGCGCGAAGTCCAGCGCGATGCCCTTCGACATGATGACCACCCCACCCTTCGCCGCCTGATACGCACCGAGGCGCGGCACGCCCTCGAGGCCGGCGCCGCTGGCGGTATTGATGATCACGCCGCCGCCACCTTTGATCATATGCGGGATCGCGTACTTGCAGCCGAAGAACACGCCCTTCATGCATACGTCGACGACCCAGTCCCATTCCTCTTCGGTGGTGTCGACGACATTCTTCGGCACGTAGACGCCGGCGTTGTTGAACAGGATGTCGATGCGGCCGAACGCATGCATCGTCTCGTTGACCATGCGTTCGACTTCCGCGCCGACGCGCACATCGACGGCGACCGACTTCGCGACGCCTCCGGCGCGAGTGATTTCGGTCGCGGTGTTGCCGGCGGACTCGGTCTTCAGGTCAGCGACCATCACCTTCGCGCCTTCTTGTGCGAATCGAATCGCACTTGCGCGTCCGATGCCGGAGCCTGCACCAGTAATCAATGCAACTTTGTCTTTGAGCATCATGTCGAATGCACCTCAGCCGTCGAAGCCGTCGACCTTGCGCAGGTTGTCGTGCAGTTCGAGCCACGGCACGCGATCGGGCCAGAACGCATGGCGCAGCGTCGGCGCCGGATGACCGTCGTTCGCTTTGGCATCGATGCACGCGCGGCTGACCGCGACGACATCGGGCAGGGCGTCGAGGTTGATGGTCAGCGGCGACCCGCAGTTCTTACATCGATTACGATGAACCTTCTCGGAGCTGCTGAAGGTCTGGAGATCGCCGCCCTTGGTCCATCGGAAACCCGCCTTGGGAAAAATGGACAGCGTCACGAACGCCGCGCCCTGCAGCCGCCGGCATACGGAACAATGACAATGATGCATCTCCACCGCGGGCTGATTGACCGCAAATTGATTCGCGCCGCAGAAACACGAGCCTTTTATTTCGTCGAAGTTCGCCACCAGCATGACCTCCTTGCTGAGTAGCGACATATCGCCGCCTCGCGCGATCCGCAAGGGAAAGCTCGCTCTCGAAACGACGCGCTATGCGTGGGCCGGTGCGCGTATCGAACTCGATGCGGCGACAGACCCGCTACTCGAAAAGAGCGGCGCGTAGACGTCGCGATGCATCCACGCAAGAACAAGCTCGAGCACGACCACAACGATCGCGAGCGGCAATCCCGCCGGAGCAAGAAAAAGATGGAACATAAAGATGTTGACGATGACCGGCGCCAGCAAGACCAGCGCCAGCGGAACCATCATGCCGGTCAACAGCAGGACGCCTGAGATGACTTCCGTCGTCGCCAGCATCGGAAGAAAATAACCGGCTCTGAAGAGCGCGCCGAAAAAGTCCATCGCGGCGGGCGGCTCCGGTGGGTTGGGAATGAAGTGAAGAAACTTGTTCAGCCCGAAGACCAGGAAAATCAGGCCGAGCAGACTGCGAAGAATCACCTTCGGTAGCGATGATTTCATGCTTCCCTCCGGTGCGGTTTGTATACCGAAACCAGCTCGATTTCTACGCTGGAAAAACAGTCGGTCTAGGTAGAGCTAGGTTCGGGATCGAGGGCGGGTAGCTCCGGCGCGGATTCGACAGCATCGGCGCCCTCCTCGCGATCAAGGAGGGCCGACATCTCATCAAGGTGGGTGCGAATCTTCGCCGCGAGGTCGCGGTTCATCCCCTTCACCTGCGCGATGTCGTCAACGGTGGCCTCGCGAATGCGGCGAAGGCTTCCGAAGTGCCGGAGCAGCGCGCGACGCTTCACCGGACCGATGCCTTCGATATCGTCGATCGCCGAGCGCAGCCGTGCGCGCTTGCGCAACTCGCGGTTGTAGGTAATCGCGAACCGATGCGCCTCATCGCGGATACGCACCAGCAGAAACAGCGCAGTCGAGTTCTTCGGCAGGACGATCGGATCCTTGCGATTCGGAATGAAGACGCGCTCCTCGGACTTCACCACCGTCTCTTCGATGCCGTCATTGAGGACGTGCTGCTTGGCGAGCGAGACCACATCGATCTGATCGAGCAAATTGAACTCGCGCAACACCTCGACCGCGACATTGAGCTGCCCCTTGCCGCCGTCGATGACCCATAGATCCGGGAACTCATTCTCCGCGACGGCGCGGGTCAAGCGGCGCTTCAGCACCTCGTACATGCTGGCGAAGTCGTCCTGACCCTCAAAGCTGCGGATGCGATAGCGACGATACAAGTCCTTGCGCGGCTCCCCCTCATCGAAGGTGACCTGCGAGCCGACCACCATAGTGCCTTGCAGATTCGAGATGTCGTAACATTCCATCCGCTTCGGCGTGTTCTTGAGGTGCAGCTTGGTGCGCAGATCGTCGAGCATCTTCTCGCGCGTCAGCTCGTTGTCGCGCCGCGAGGCGAAACTCTGGCGCGCATTCTCCATCGCCATTTCTAAGAGGCGCAGCTTCTCTCCGCGCTGCGGCACGAGGAACTCGACTTTCTTGCCGCGCTTTTCGGTCAGCAGCTCGGCGCGCACCTCGGCATCTTCGAGCGCGACCGGCACGATGACCTCATCGGGAATGTTGCGCGCGCCCGAGTAGTACTGCGTCAGAAGATCCGCAAACACATCCTGGTCGGCGAATTCGAGGTCCTGGAAATCCCAGCTATGCGTATTGGTCAGCTTGCCGCCGCGCACCATCAGCACGATCGCCTCGATGAAGCCGCCCTCGCGATAAAGCCCGAAGACATCCTGATCGATTCCCCAATGATGCAGCACGGTCTGGCGCTCGACGGTTTTCTCGATCGCGCGGACCCGATCGCGCATGCGCGCGGCTTCCTCGAATTCGAGGCGATCGGCATGCGCCCTCATCTGGTCGCGCATCTCGCGCAGCAGCTCAAGGTTCTTGCCTTCCAGCAGCATCGTCGCGGCATGCAGATGACGCCCGTATTCGTCGCGATCGACCGGCAAACAGCACGGTCCTAGGCATCTCTTGATCTGATATTCGAGGCACGGACGCGCGCGATTTTTGAACACCGCATCGGAACAGGTGCGCAACGGGAAAACTTTGCGGATGACATCGATGGTCTCGCGCAGGCCATCGGCAGAGCCGAACGGGCCGAAATATTTGCCGCCATCTTTCACGATCTTGCGCGTCACCATGATGCGCGGCCACGCATGACTCGTGACCTTGGCACTTAAGTAGGATTTGTCGTCTTTCAGGCGGATGTTGTAACGCGGCTTGTACTGCTTGATGAGGTTGTTTTCGAGGATTAGCGCTTCCTTCTCGCTGCGCGTCACCAGGGTGTCGAAGTCGCGCACGCGCTTCATCAGGAAGCGCACCTGGAAGCGCTCGTCGCCGCCCTCGCGGAAGTACGCCCGAACCCGCGAGCGCAGCGACTTCGCCTTGCCGACGTAGAGGACCTTGCCGGCCTTATCCTTTAGAAGATAGACGCCGGGCTCGGGCGCGATCGCCTCGAGCTTGCGATCGATTTCATCGTCGGATGACTCGTCCGCTGGTTTTTCCTCGCTCGGCGTCGCCTCTGTATAGCTCACCAATGAATCGAAGCGTGGGCCTTCGGGAATCGACGGCTCTCGAGCCGGCTCTTCGGGCGCATCACTCGCCGGCGCGGCTGATTCATCGTCGGCGATGAGCATGCCCTTGCCGGCGGCACGCGTCATCATCTGCGCGCTGCGGGAATTATTTGGCGTTAGCTTCGCCATTGAGAAATGGATTATAGCATCGCGGCGGTTTGGCGAGGCATATCCGCTGTACGCCGATGCGATCCGGAGCATTACCCGCATCGCACGATTCCTTGCTATTCAGAGGTCAGATTTGGCATCGAACCAAGGAGACCTCTGATGGGCAAGCTCGATGGAAAAGTTGCAGTCATAACCGGCGCGGCGAGCGGGATGGGACGCGCGACTGCGATCCGGTTTGCGCAAGAAGGCGCGGCAGTCGTGGTCGCCGATCTCAATTCACAGGGCGGCGAACTGGTCATATCGGAAATCGCGGCGGCAAAAGGACGCGCCGTTTTTCAACGCACCGATGTCAGCAACGAGGACGACATCAAGGCGTTGATCGCGCGCGCGGTGAAGGAGTACGGCCGCCTCGACATCACCTACAACAACGCGGGCGTGGGCGGCGCGACCGGAAGAATCGAAAACCTCACTTCCGAGGACTGGGACAAGACCTTCCATATTCTGACTCGTGCAGTCTTCCTCGGCATCAAGTATTCGGTCGCGCCAATGCGCAAGGCGGGCGGCGGATCGATTATCTCAACCTCGTCAGTCGCCGGATTGCGCGGCGTCGCCGGATTGTGCGCCTACAGCGCCGCTAAAGCCGCAGTCATCAGCATCACGGAATCCGCCGCGATCGACCTCGGACATGATCGCATCCGCGTCAACTGCATTTGCCCCGGCGGTATCGTGACACCGTTAACTTATCGCGGAATGCCGGGCGGCGAAGAAGCGGCCGTGAAGAACATGGCGCGCATGCAGCCGATCCCCCGCGCGGGCAAGCCGGAAGACATCGCGGCGATGGCGCTCTTTCTCGCGAGCGACGACGCGGAGTGGATTACCGGTACCGCAATGATCGTCGACGGCGGCATGGCCACCGGCAACTCGCGCATGACGCAGTTCGGCAGCGGATTCTCCGGACCATCGTTCGAACGACGACAGCGCTGAACCGAGCATCAGGACAATGGCGAGCGGTTCACTAGCCGACCTGTGGCGCAAGCATCTCGAATGCGAATTCGCCAACCGCGATACTGAGGCGACTCTCGCCACGATGACCGAGGACGCGTATGTGAACCACATACCGGTGATGACCGGCGGCGTCGGTACGACACAGCTGCGCGAATTCTATGCGCGACGTTTCATTCCGAAAATGCCGCCGGACACCATCATCACGCCGGTCTCGCTCACCTGCGGCGAGGATCAAATCGTCGATGAGATGATCTTTCAGTTCACCCACACCATCGAAATGGATTGGATGCTGCCGGGCATCGCGCCGACCGGCAAGCAGGTCAAGATTCCGCTGGTGGCGATTGTCAGATTTCGCAACGGCAAACTCGCGCACGAGCACATCTACTGGGATCAAGCATCGGTGCTGGCGCAAATCGGTTTACTCGATGCCTCGAAGCTGCCGATCTGCGGAGTTGAATCAGCTCAGAAGGTCCTGGATTCCAAAACCTGAATTTCACCTGATGTGAGTTGATATCCACCACGTATTGCCGAAGCTGTCGCGCACCCCGCACTGA
This sequence comes from Binataceae bacterium (SeqCode), assembly GCA_035294805.1. Taxonomy (GTDB): domain Bacteria; phylum Desulfobacterota; class Binatia; order Binatales; family Binataceae; genus DATGKG01. The sequence continues at coordinate 5,534 of DATGKG010000219.1, forward strand.
CGTTCCTCGTACGGCTTGTCGGCGGGCGCGGCGATCGAAGTCGCACCAACTGCAATCGCGCGCTGGTATGCGGCATCGACGTCCTCGATGTAAACGTAAATGGAATTCTTCGTGACGGCGGAGTTCGCCGGAAACGATTCCGCCGCTTCGAGCACGATCATCGAATCGCCGATTTCGGCCTCGATGTGCGCGCCACCGTTCGGATATCCATGGCGCTCGATTTCCTTGGCGCCGAAGACCTCGCGCACGAAATCCGGCAGGTCGAGTTTTCCGTAAACATACGGGCGAACACTGCCGTGGCCATGACGAATGTGTTTGCTCATCGATGATCCTCCGTTTACTCGATCGCCTCGGCCGGGCGCGAAGGCGCGAGCACTTCTTCGACCACGCGCGGCGCGGTCGTGCGCATTGCGATGGCCATCGAGACCATCACGATTGCGGCCGCCAGCAGGTACGGCGCGCCCGGCAGGTGCGCATCGCGATGCGGGCCGATGAAGCTCGCGAAGGTGGTCGTGAAGATGATCGGCCCGATCATGAACGCGATTCCTCGGATGCTGCTCAGCGCGCCCTGCAACTGCCCCTGCTCGGTTTCCTTCACCCGCCGCGTCATCAGGCTCTGCATCGGAGGATTTGCCAACCCGCCCAAACCGCCGATCGGAATTCCCGTCCAGAACAAGAATCCTGTCGACGCGAAGCCGTAGACCATGAATCCCAAAATATTGAATGCCATGCCCGCGAGCATCACCCGCCGATCGCCGAATTTCGCCACTAGCGGTTGCACCATGCCGGCGCCCACCACCGCCGAGCATACGCCCACCGTGGCGATCGCGAGTCCGACGAGGCGTTCGTTCCATCCGTAGCGATACATCGCGTAAAGCACGAAGGTGGTCGGCAGCGCCTCATGCGCGATGCTGCCTAGAAAGTTGACCATCGAGAGCCCGAGCAACTCCGCGTGCGAGCGCAACAGCTTGATCGAGCCCATCGGATTGGCACGCCGCCAACTGAACGCCTCGCGTCGATCGTGCGGAAGTGATTCCGGCAGGACGAATAGGCCGTACATCGCGTTGAGCAGGCTCAGTCCCGCCGCGACCCAGAATGGCAGGCGCGGATCGATGTTGCCCAGCACGCCGCCCATCGCGGGACCGAGCACGAAGCCAAGTCCGAATGCTGCACTGATCATTCCATAGCCGCCCGCGCGTTTGTCTGGAGGAGCGACGTCGGCGATGTATGCGCTCGCGGTCGAAAAGCTCGCCGCGGTGATGCCGGAAATCACGCGTCCTACGAACAGCCACCATACGGTCGGCGCGATCGCCATCACGATATAGTCGAGGCCGAGTCCGAAGTTGGAGAGCAGGATCACCGGCCTGCGTCCGAAACGATCGGAGAGCGCGCCCAACACCGGCGAAAAGAGAAACTGCATCGCCGCCCAAACCGTCGCGAACAGCCCGACATACTCGGCAGCGCGCGCCGTGTTGCCATGCATGAAGTCCTCGACCAGCTTCGGCAGCACCGGCACGATCATGCCGAGCGCGAGCATATCGAGCACTACCGTGATGAAGATGAACGCGAGCGCTGCACGCCGCGGCCTTTCATTCATAGGGGACGCTCGCGAACGGAGGTCTTCTTCGATCGAGGCTTGGCCGTTCGCGCCGGTTTCCCATTCGCAGTGGGCATCAGCTTCGAAATGGATGTGGCGCGCCGCTTGTTCGCGATATTCGACATGCTCGCGGCCTCATCCATCGCCGTGGGCACGCGCCCGCCGAGCCGCTTCGGCGCCGACATCAGATAACCATCTTTCAGAATCGCCGCGACCTCGTCCCATTTGACCTTGTAATCGAGGCGCACGCCGACCCATCCCTTCGGACCCATGTACGGCGGCACGAAAAAGCGCTTGCCGTCGGACTTGACCAGGATCTCCTGCACCATCGGCGGCGCCTTCACCCATACGCCAAAGTGGCCGCTGCCATGATGATTGCTGTCGGTCATCGCGAACATGCTGCCGCCGGTGACGCGGAACGTACACTCGCCCCACGCTTCCTTCTCGAATGCTTCGGGAAGCCTGAGACAAATTCCGCGCAACCGTTTCAGCGCGGGATTCGAATCGTCATAGTTGCGGGGATGCGCCATTTCGAGCCTCCGACTCTAATCGTCACTTCGCGCCCTTATGTGTCGCGAGCCACCAGGTGTTGCCTGAGGTGTCCTTGATGCCGGCGATGCGATCGCCCCAAGTCTCCGTATGGGGCTCGCGCACCGACTTCGCGCCGAGGCTCAGCGCGCGCTGGTAGGTCGCATCGGCATCGGGAACGTACAGATAGATGGCCGCCGCCATCGAGGGATCGCTGAAGTAGCCGCTGCCGAACAGCACATAGGCATCGCCGATTTTGGCCTCGGCGTGGAAATTCCCGGAGGCGTCGGGCGTCGGGTGATGCGTCACCTCTGCCCCGAACGCATTTTTCAGGAAATCGACCAGGTCGAGTTTCGCGTAAAGATACGGAGTTACCGCAGTGAAGCCGTCCTGGATGTACTTCGCGTCACTCATGAATCGACCTCAGCCCTTCATCATTGCGTTGAAGCGCTTTTGCATTTCTGCGGGCGAGACTTCCTCGATCTGTGTCGAAAGGTCCCAGCTATGACCCGATGGATCACTGATTTGCGCGTTGCGCTCGCCGTAAAACTGATCGGCGGGTTCCCGCGACGAGGTCGCGCTTGACGCAAGTGCACGCTTGTACACTTCGTCGACATTTTCGACGTACAGATGAATCGAGACCGCCGAGCGCGCCACGCCGAGCGACTTGGGCGACCGAATATCCATTTCCGGAAACTCATCAGCCAGCATGATGCTTGGGCCGTTGATTTTGAGTTCCGCGTGACCGATGCGTCCATCAGGCTGCAGAAGGCGCATCGTCTCGACCGCGCCGAACACCTTCTTGTAGAAGTCGATCATCTCGGCCGCGTCACGACGCTGAGATATGGCGTCACGGCCGACGCGCCCTCGGGAATGAACTTGACTCTAGCCGGCATGATTCCTCCTCGGAGTGTTCAACGCCGCGATGCGGCGGCGCGGTTACCGATTTCTTCGAGAGATAAATCTTCCTTGTGAGTCGCGATCTGCCAGGTGTTACCGAACGGATCCTTCACCATCGCACGGCGATCGCCATAGAACATGTCTTGCGGCGCCTCGAGCGAAGTGGCGCCGGCCTCAAGCGCGCGTCGATACGCCGCATCCGTGTCCTCCAGATAGAGGTAGAGAAACGCCTCGGTCGCGGCGCGAAAATCCGTCCCGCTCACCATGACGATCGAATCGCCGATGCGGACGTCGGTCGGGCCGTCGTCGCGAAACTTGCCCGTTGCTCCGAATGCATGCTTGAGAAAGTCGACCAGCTTCGCCGGATCTTTGGCGAAGAGGCGCGGCGTCACCGTATGCCATCCCTCCGGAACCGCTTTGACGGCCATGTTAAATCCTCCACCAAAACCACAAACTAAAGTGTGTGCTACTAATGCTTCGGTCCCTTGAGTGGCGTCGCGATGTACCAGATGTGGCCGAATGGATCCTGCACGCCGCCGCATCGATCGCCCCACTCCTTGTCGGCCATCGCGTCCACGACCTTCGAGCCGGAATCGAGCGCGCGCTTGAAAGCGGCGTCGGCATCCGCCACGTAGATATAAAGATGCAGCGGCGTTCCGCCGAAGTCGCGCGGCGTACCGGCGAAACCCCTCGCGCGATATTCCGCAGCATGGGGCGCAGTCGCATCATCTAACATCACGTGAGTCTCGCCGATCGCCATCTGGATGTGGCTCGGCTTGCCGTTCGGCTGAGTCACGCGATGCACCTCTCTTGCGCCGAAAATCTTCCGGTACAACTCGAACGCCGCCTGCGGATCATCGTTGAACATGAACGGCATGATGCTACCGGGGCGCTGGCGCGGCTCGATTTCGGCGTTGGGCGGCTCGGCCGGAACCGTGACATCGCGCAGATGCGTCGCGATGTACCATACGTTGCCGAACGGATCCTTCACGCCCGCATAGCGATCGCCATAACCCGCATCGACCGGCTCATCGATCGAGATCGCTCCCGCCGCGAGCGCGCGTTGGTAGGTCGCGTCGGTGTCGGGAACATAGAGATGAAGCGCCGGCGGCATCGGCTGATACGGCCCGTGCGCCTCACCCATCGCGATGATCGAATCGCCGACGCGAATCTTCGCATGATGCACGGTGCCCTGCGGATCCTGATGGCGCTCAACCTCCTCGGCGTCGAACGCGCGCTTGAGGAAATCGATCACCGGCGGCGCGCTTTTCGGATGCAGATACGGCGTAATGCTGTGCAACTCCTCAGGCACAGGTTCGGCGTCGGCATCGTGGGTCGCGATGTACCAGTAGTTGTCGAACGGATCCTTCACGCTCGCACTGCGCTCGCCGTAATCCTGAACCATCGGCTCGTGAAGTGAGCTCGCGCCGGCCTTGAGCGCACGCGCGTAGGTCGCGTCCGTATCTTTCACGTGCAGCCAGACCGCGGTGGGATTGGGCTGATACTTGTCGATCGCGTCTGCGACCTCGATCATCGAGCCTTCGATCCTCAGTTGCGCATGCGCGATCTCGTCGCCGCGTGGCACGCGGAAAATCTCTTCGGCGCCGAACGCCTCCTTGAGGAATTCGATGAACCGCGCCGCACCCTTCACCTGCAGATACGGCGTGATGCTGTGGTATCCCTCGGGTGCTCCAGCCGGTTTTTCGGGCGAGGCGGTGCTTTCCATTTCCTTCATCCACTCCGCAGCGCGGCGCGTCATTTCTTGCGGAGCCATATCTTCCCTATGAGTCGACACGATCCACATATGCCCGAAAGGATCCTGCAAACGTCCGCCGCGGTCGCCGTAAAATTGGTCTGCGATCGGGAAGATCACCTTCGCCCCGGCGGCGATCGCCTTCGCCGCGAATGCATCTACGTCTTCGACGTAAAGTCCAATCGGGACGCTTGAGCCTCCCAGCGATTGCGGACTCCGATTGTGCGGCGGGTACTCGGGTGCGATGTCGATCGGCGAATCGCCAATCTTGATCTGGGCATGGATGATGTTGCCGCTCGGATCGTCCAGCCGCATCAGCTCAGTAGCGCCGAAGGCCTGCTTGTAGAACTCGATCGCCCGCGGCGCATCGTGCACCACCAGGCACGCATTCGCGCTATGAAAACCGGTCGGGATGTAGCTCGCCTTCTTTTGCGGCGCGATCGCCGGCGTCGCCCTCGATA
>DATGKG010000220.1:0-7407 GCA_035294805.1 Binataceae bacterium (SeqCode)
GCTGATCGGCAGCAATGCCGAAGATCGCGCGGAGGCGCGCATGTGGCAGCGTCGCATCGAGCAGCGCATCACCGAGAATCTTTACAACGGCTTTCGCTTCTCCGAAGGGCAGCAGCTCTTTAACGGCCGTATGCGACTGATTCCGGAAGCTGCAACGGGGTTGAAGGCGACGGTGCAGGACAACCTCAAGTGGCTCGACGGTCTGCTCGAGGGCAAGGACTACATCGCGGGGAATCGCTTCACGATGGCGGACATCATTCTGTTCGCGGCGCTCGATTTCGGCTCCGGCATCGGACAGAAAATCGATCCTTCGCTGAAAAATGTGAATGCGTGGTTCAAGCGCGTCGATGCGCGTCCGAGTGCGCAGAAGAGCCTGCATCCGGCCGCAGGTCAATTGAAAATGAAGGGCTGAGCGATGCCTGCGAGTATCGAAGAGATAACTGCGCAAGCGACGAAGATGGTGCGCGCGAAGACCGGCGATCCGGGCGCGCGCATCAGCGAAGTCTCGGCGCTGCCGGGGCATGCAGGCTTCGGCTACAGCTTCATGCTCGAGCGAACCACCTCCGGCGGGCCGTCGGGCAAGCTGGTGCTGCGCGTCGCGCCCGAGGGCGTGCGCATCGCGGGGCCGGCCGACGTCGTGCGTCAGGCGCGCATCATGAAGTCGCTCGCAGATACCGACGTCCCGGTGCCGCCGATCCTCTGGTACGGCGACGAAGCGGAATTTTTCGGGCGTCCATACTTTGTCGATGGCTTCGTCGATGGGTTCAAACTGGCCGATGTCACCCTGCCTCGCGAGGAAACGCGCGCGTACGCACGCACGGGGATCGAGACGCTCGCCGCGCTGCATCGCGTGCCGTGGCAGCCGCGGCGCGACGCGTGGGGCAGCGTCACCGAGCTAAGCGAAGAGATGAAGCGCCTCGATCATCTGCTCGATCGCGACACCCTCGATCCGAAAGTCGTGGCACGCGGACCGGAGCTGCGCGAGAAACTGCGCTCGTCGCTACCGAAGAGCCCGCGTGTCGGCATCGTGCACGGCGACTTCCAGTTCTCCAACGTGCTGTTCAAGGATCATAAGACCGTCGCGGTGATCGATTGGGAAATTTCGATGCTCGGACCGACCCTGCTCGACCTGGGATGGGTGTGTTTCTTCGCGGATCGGGCCAGCTTCGTCGACGCGGGTGCGGTCAACACGGCCACGCCGCTAAGTCCGGATGAAATCGTCGACATCTATTCGAACAGCGCCGGCGTGCCGATATCGATGGATGAGGTGCGATGGTTCCGCGCGTTCGCGGGCTATCGCTTCGGCGTCATCACCTGTTTCAACGTGATGCTGCATCGGCGCGGCAAGCGGCACGACCCGCACTGGGAAGACATCGCGCTATCGGCGCCGACGATGTTCTCGCATGGGCTGGAATTATTGGCCGTGTAGAATTTTACTACAAGATGGAGGCCAACTTAATGGCTGCTTCGCCAAAAATGGCTGCACCGCAGGCGGTGAACGAAGAACATCCGGCCATCAATTCGATCCTCGGCGCCAATCCGTTCATCGACCTCCAGCCCAAGCAGCTCTTCGGCATGGTGGCCGAGCTGGGACGCTTCCTCATCTCGCGTCCGGATTCCGTGCTGTCGCGGACCGGCCAGCTCGCGATCGATCTGGTCCAGATCACGCTCGGCAATTCGGAAATCGCGCCCGCCGCGAGTGACAAACGTTTCAACGATCCGGCGTTCGTCAATAACCCAGTCTACAAGCGTGTAATGCAGACCTATCTCGCGTGGCGCAGCTCGCTGCTCGATCTGGTGCAGGAGGACCAGAGCATCGACTGGAAGGACGCCGAACAGCTTCGCTTCGCCACGATGCTGATAACGGAGGCGCTCGCGCCGACCAACGCGCTCATCGGCAATCCTGGCGCGCTCAAACACGCCTTCGATAGCGCCGGGCTAAGCTTGATTCGTGGGATTCGCAACTTTTTCGGTGACCTCATCAACAACGGCGCGATGCCGTCGCAGGTCGACAAGCGTCCGTTCGAGGTCGGCAAGAATCTCGGCATCACGCCGGGCGCGGTGATTTATCGCGGCGATCTGTGCGAGGTGATCCAGTATGAGCCTCGCGCGCAGAAAGTTTTCGCGCGTCCGCTGGTGATGATCCCTCCGCAGATCAACAAATTTTACATCATGGACCTCGCGCCCAAGCGCAGCTTCGTTGAGTATGCGCTCGATCACGGCGTGCAGGTTTTCACGATTAGCTGGCGCAATCCGTCGGCGGCGATGCGCGAAAAGAGCCTCGATGACTACGTCGAGGCGGTACAGAAAGCGATCGCGATCGCATGCGAGGTGAGCGGCAGTCCCGATTGCAACGTGCTCGGAATTTGCGCCGGAGGCATCACGACGTCGCTGACGCTCGGCCATCTCGCGGCCATCGGCGACAAGCGCGTCAACGCGGGCACGCTGCTGGTGACGATGCTCGATACGTCGCTGCCATCGATGACGGGGATGTTCGCGACCGAGGAAATCGTAGCCGACGCCATCGAGCGCTCGCGCAAAAGGGGCGTGCTCGCCGGCGACGATATGGCGCGGGTGTTCGCGTGGCTGCGCCCCAACGATCTGGTGTGGAACTACTGGGTCAACAATTATCTTATGGGCGAGCAGCCGCCCGCGTTCGACATCCTGTATTGGAACGGCGATTCGACCAATCTTCCCGCCAAATTGCACGAAGGGTTCCTGAAACTGTTTCTGGACAATCCGCTCGCGAAACCCGGCGCCATTGAGATTCTGGATACGCCGATCGATCTGCGAAAGATCCGCTTCGATATGTATCTGTTGGCCGGGCAGACAGATCACATCTGTACCTGGCAATCGTGCTATCGCGCGACGCAACTCTTTGGCGGAAAAGTCGACTTCGTGCTCAATTCAAGCGGACACGTGCAGAGCCTGGTGAATCCGCCCGGCAATCTGAAGTCGCACTATTTCACGAATTCGCGCCTGCCCGACGATTCCGATACCTGGCTGCGAGGCGCGACCGACAATCGCGGCTCATGGTGGGATCACTGGCTGAAATGGCTCGGCTCGCGTTCCGGCGAGGAACGTCCCGCGCCATCGAAGTTGGGCAATTCGTCGTACGTGCCGATCGGCCCCGCACCCGGCTCCTACGTCCACGAGCACCACTGATTTCTATTCTTTCGCGAGTAGCCGATCGATCGCGCGGCGCGCGTGGATGCGTGCCGCGTCGCCATGAATCTCCACTAGCGGACCGTCCGGAAGTTCCGCCAGCCGCTGCGCCTGCGCTTCTAGGATCGCCTTGTCCTGCTCGAAGGTCCGCGCGATTTCGTCGAATAGCTGGACCGTCGCGCGAGGGTCATCCTGATTGTAGCCATTTGCCGCGGACCAGAAGTAATAGCTGGTGCTCTCAGTCTCCGGAGTGATGCCGTGGAAGAGCCGGAACGAGAAGCAGTTCTCGCGCGGACTACTATACTGCCAGTCGCGCAGCGCGCCGGCTCCCGCATCGATGGCGCCGTTCCATTGGAGCACCGCGTTGGGCGCGACGAACTCGACCTCCTGCCATCGATCGACCTTGCCCTTGAAGCCGACCGTCTTCACATAGGTTGGTGGCGGCGTCGAGTCGAGCATCCAGCGCTCGAACCTCACTCCGTCGGGCGTGCGCACGGTGCGCATCTTCGCTTCGACATGAGTGTTGGCGTCGCCGCCGACGTTGCCCTTGTGAACATAGCCCAGATGCGAAAGGTCCATCAGATTGTCGATGACGAGCAAATGGTCGCTGCGGATGTGCATCATCGTGTGCCGATGCGGCCAGGCGCTCGAATCGTTGTGATAGGGATAGCGGATGATGAGCGCGTGTTCGGCCTTCTGCCGATCGCCCATCCAAACCCATACCAGCGCGTCGCGCTCGACCACCGGATAGGAGGGCACCTGCGCGCCCGGGGGCACCTTGTGATCGCCGGGGACCAGCACGCATTTCCCGGCGCTATCGAAAATCAGCCCGTGATATCCGCACTGGATGCCGCGCTCGACCACCTCGCCACATGAGAGCGGCGCGCCGCGATGGCAGCATCGATCCTGCAGCGCGGCGACCGCGCCCGCTCGGTCGCGGAACAGTACAACGGGTTCGCCGAGAATCCGCCGGCCAATCGGGCGCTCGGCGACCTCGTCGGACCATGCGGCGATATACCAGGCATTGCGGACATACATTCGCAATGAAATTGCGCAATGACGGCCGATTGTCCAGCCAAACTCGCATCTACAATCTGACGTAAAAATCTACTAAACTATTGATTCGCGAATGCGTTGGATTCAGGATTGAAGAGCGAACCGAAAGAGGGGAGAGCAGCCATGCTCGATAGCAACGAGAACAACGGGGTCCATCACGATAACGGTATCAACGGCGCCGAGGCCAAAAAGCCACGCAAGCAACGTGTTTTGACCAAGGATCTGAGCGCCCGGATTGCGGAACTCGAGACGAAGCTCGCGGCGCAGGGTGAAGGCTCCGCTCTTGAGCAGCGACTTGCCGAGATGACGGATCAAATCGCGAAGCTCGATGAGCGCGTGTCGAAGATCGCCCACGCGGTCGCGCAGTTCAATCTGACGCGCCCCGGCGCCCTGGCCTAGCGCGACGCCAGGATCTGCGCGAGGTGGCGGGTTGCGACCTTGTCACCCGCGCGATGCAGTCCGCCGCCGATCTGCATCAGGCATCCGCAATCATTCGAGACCACGACCTCCGCGCCGCTTTCGCGGATGCGCGCTATTTTGTCTTCCAGCATCGAGCCCGAAATGTGCGGGAACTTGACCGAGAACAATCCGCCGAAGCCGCAGCATTCCTCGCGATCGCGAAGCTCGACGACGCGGATGCCGTTGACGGCAGATAGCAGCGCGCGCGGCTGTTCGCGCACGCCCAGCTCGCGCATCAGGTGGCATGAGGGATGGTACGCGACGCTGTGTTCGTAACGCGCGCCGACGTACTTCACCTTCATCACATCGACGAGGAATTGCGTGAACTCGAATATCCACGGGCGCATCGCATCGGCTTTCGCGAGCAACTCGGGATCATCGGCGAGCAGATCGCGATAAAAGATTTTCACCATGCTGGTGCAGGAGCCCGAGGGGATGACGACCAGCGTGCCGGGCTCACATGCTTCGAGGAATTTGCGCGCCAGTTCTTTCGCCTCGGCGCGAAAACCTTCGTTGAATGCGGGCTGACCGCAGCAGAACACACGCGGCATGGTGCGGACTTTCACCCGCAGCCGCTCGATCACGGTCGTCGCGGCGTCGCGCGCCTCGGGAAAAAATTCCTCCGCAAGGCAGGTCGGGAAAAGCACCACTTCATTCATGGTCGGGCCAGATTATCGCGCCGTAAAGCATTTTGGGACCGTGCACGCCCATCACGATACGCTTTTCGATATCGGCAGTGCGGCTCGGACCGGTGATGAACGACACGCGATTGGTCGCGATCGCATCGGCGCCAAACGCCGCGATCGCTGCCGCAAGATTGGCCACCACTCGATCGATGTTCACGATGATGATGCTGATCGGCGGCAGCAGCGTGAGCGAACTCGGGCGCGCCTCGGCCGTCATCACCGCGAAGGTTCCCGTCGAAGCGATCGCATAGTGCGCCTCCGCGATGCCGATGTCGCAATTGGCGAACTGCGCGATCATCGCAGAGCGAGCGTTCTCCTGACCCTTGTCGATGCCGCGCGGCTTCATCAGCGTACATCCTGCGCCTTCCAGCGCCGCGCTGAAGAGCGACATCTTCGTCACGACACCCTCGCCGATGGCGACGTTCTTCACCGCATTTTCGCGCGCGAGCTTCGCGATGCCTTCGGCTGCCTCTTTCGCCGTCATATTGCCGAGAAAGCGTCCGCTCACGTCTTCCAACTCGCTTGCGAATGACGATGCGAGTTCGGCGCGATGCGCGATGGTGGCCGCGGGTACCGGCGCCGACGCCGTATGATTCTCATGCGCCGCTGGTGCGTGCGGCTTTTCCAGCGCGCCCTTGAGCCGCGCGAGCAATTTGTGAAACTCCGCCATGATCAATGTCCGCTATGCGGCAGTATCGGAAGATGCGCGCGGACGATGCGGATGCGGTCGCGGGAAGTCGCGGATTTTCGTCCACGCATTGAATGGCGGCGGCATCCATTTGATCCAGCCGTCGCGCGAGAGCGGCCGCAACATCCACGATCCCAGTTTCGCCAGCGCGCGAATCATCCGCGGACGCCGCGCCATCGACGCGAAGCGCCGCACACCGGCGCGCGCGCGTTTGGCCGCGCGCGGCCACTCAAGTTGGCTCTGGCCCTCGGTTTCCTTCCAGCGCAGATGAAGCAGGATGCGCGGAATGTCGATGCGCACCGGACATATGTCGCGGCACGCGCCGCATAGCGTCGATGCGAACGGCAGATGTCCGGCCGCGCTGCCGAAAAGAGTTGGGCTGATGATCGATCCGATCGGACCCGGATAAGTCGAATTGTATGCGTGCCCACCGATGCGCCGATAAATCGGGCATACGTTGAGACACGCACCGCATCGGATGCAGTACAGCGCCTCGCGCATCACCGGATCCGCGAGCATCGCGCTGCGTCCGTTGTCGAGAATGACGACGTGGACCTCGCGCGGTCCATCGATTTCGGCCTTGCGCCGCGGCCCGTTGATGAAGTTGGTGTAGGTGGTCAGTTTCTGGCCGGTCGCCGTGCGCGCGAGGATTTCCAGGAAGTGGCTCACGTCCTCGAGCTTCGGAATCACCTTCTCGATTCCCATCACGCCGATGAAAATTTCCGGCAGCGTGCTCGACAGACGCCCGTTGCCTTCGTTCTCGATCACCACCAGCGTGCCGGTTTCCGCGATTGCGAAATTAACGCCGGTCACTCCCATCTCGGCGGCGAGAAAGATCGATCGCAACTTGGTGCGCGCGTGCGCGGTCAGCTCTTCCGGCTCCGCGGTGTACGGCGTATGCAGCTTGTCCGCGAACAACTGCCCGATGTCTTCTTTCGACAGATGAATCGCCGGCGTGATGATGTGCGAGGGCGGCTCGTGGCGAAGCTGCACGATGTACTCGCCGAGGTCGGTCTCCGTCACCTCGATGCCGGTGCGCATCAGCTCATTGTTGAGCCCGATTTCCTCGGTGGTCATCGACTTGCCTTTCACCACCCGCTTCACGTTGTTCGTTTTTGCTACTTCGAGGATATACTCGCGCGCCTGTGCCGCATCCGCCGCGAAAAATACGATGCAGCCGTTGGCCTCGAGTCGTTCCTTCAACGCGATCAGATATTCGTCGAGATGCGCGATGGCGTCCTGCTTGATACGCCGCGCTTCGTCGCGCTCCGCCTCGAAGGGCGGGAACTCCGCGCGCATTTCAGCCACGTGCTCGAGGTGGCGTCCGCTCGCATTCTCCAGCTTGCGGCGCAG
>DATGKG010000221.1:0-10721 GCA_035294805.1 Binataceae bacterium (SeqCode)
GACCAGTATCGAATCGATCACGCGGAGAATCCCGCCGATCGCATCACGCGCAAAGATCGCGGCTCCGACGATTTTGCAACTGGGCAGCCGCTTGCGCGAGTCGCAGCAGGTCTTCGCCTCGACGGGCGGGCTGCATGCCTGCGGGCTATTCGATCTGGAGGGCAAGCTGCTCGCGTCGCGCGAAGACATCGGCCGTCATAACGCTGTCGACAAGGTCGTCGGATGGGCGCTGACGAATGAGAAGCTGCCGCTATCGAAATCGCTGATGATGGTGAGCGGGCGACTGAGTTTCGAAATCGTTCAGAAGGCCGCCGCGGCCGGCGTGCCGATTCTCGCAGCGGTCTCCGCGCCGTCATCGCTCGCGGTCGAGCTGGCCGACGAGGCCGCGATCACTTTGGTGGGGTTCCTGCGCGACGGGTCATTCAATGTGTACACCCATCGCGCTCGGATCACGCCGTAGAAATCACATCGCGCCGAGGTCTTTTTTCGCGCGCTCGAAATGCTGCGCAGCCTCGGCCTTATATCCCGCCTGCAGCGCCGCCTCGCCCTGCTTTTCTTCGGCCTCCGCCTTGCTTACGTCTTTGCCTTCTTTGCGCGCGTGTTCGATGCGCGAGGCGATGCCGCTTGCCTCGCTTTCGGCGTTGCTAGCGCTCGGTGCGCCGGGCGCAGTAGGAGCATCCTTGTTCGGCGCGGATGCCACCGTGCCTCCGGTCGCGGGATTTGGAGAAGTTTGCGCAAATGTCGGAACCGGAACGGACGCTATCGAAAGCGCCATGATACCGAATACAGACAACCCGAGTTTCATGCGATGTCCTCCGGGAGAGAGGTATCCTTTAATTAGACGAGGACGTGGGCATCTCACTTCACGGAGATTGTAATACACAATGTATTACGCTTCCGTGGGACCCATCATGGCAACCATGAGCCTCCGGCTTGATGCGCAGACCGTGTCGGCGATCGATCGTGTCAGAGCTCGGACCGGCAAAAGCAAATCCGACATCGTGCGCGAAGCGATCGCGGACTTCGTCGCGAAAGTCGACGAGCAAATGAAGAGCATGCGCCCCTGTGACCTGGCCGCCGATCTGATCGGCAGTATCGATAGCGGCGGCATGCAGCTTTCGACGCGAACGAGAGAAAGATTCACCAAGATGCTGCTCGAGGAGAGAGATGCGCGACGACGTGCTGCTCGACGCCGAGGCTCTAATCGCGCTGCTCGATAGATCTATCGTCCCAGCCGCATCGGCCACTTCGTCCTTCTGCCTCCGATGATTCACCCCGCTTGAGCGGACTTCCACCGACGCGATACCCTGTGCAGATGCGGGATTCTTTGCATGTACCTTCGTAAGCGCGCGCTCGAGCGCCTCGCTCGCGAAAAGGTCCTCTACGAGCGCCACCCCGGTGGCGACATTTCCGTCTGCGTCGCCTATCCCAACATCTATCGCCTCGGGATGGCGAATCTCGGCTTCCAATCCGTGTTCCACATTTTCGAAACCGATGCGCTGGTCGCCGCCGAGCGCGCGTTTCTCCCCGATGCCGACGAACGCGTCGCGATGCGCAAGCGCAACGAACGCCTCGTCTCTTTCGAGGCCGCGCGTGCGCTGAGCGAGTTCGACATCATTGCGTTCTCGATCTCATTCGAGACCGACTATCTCAACGTCATCGCGATGTTGCGGATGGCGGGTATCCCGACGCGGCGCTCCGATCGCGCGGATGGCAACTGGCCGCTCATCATCGCCGGAGGTTCCGCAGTTTTCCTCAACCCGGAGCCGATCGCGGACTTCATCGATCTGTTTCTGATTGGCGAAGGCGAGGAGATGATTCCCGAGTTCCTCGTCAAGTATCATGCGACGCGCACAGATGAGCGGATGGCACGGCTGCGCGAGCTGTCCGAAGTCGGCGGCGCGTATCTCCCCGACTATTTCGCACCGATTTACGATGAGCGCGGACATCTCCAATCTGTCGAGTACTCGGGTCCCGGAAAGCCCACCGTCAGCCGTCGCCTGGTTCGCGACCTCAATCAGTTCACCACCGCGTCGCTCATCCTCACCGAGGAATCGGTCTTCGGCGACATGTACCTCGTCGAGGCCAGCCGCGGATGCCAATGGGGATGCCGCTTCTGCGCCGCCGGCTTCATGTATCGTCCGATTCGCTACCGCACGCCCGAAAATCTCATCGCGGAGGCGCGCCGCGGGTTAACTGAACGTAGCGTTATCGGACTGGTAGGCGCGGAGATGGCGAGCGTGCCGGGCGTAGCGGATATCGCGGCCAGCGTCGCTGACGCGGGCGGGCGGCTGTCGCCTTCTTCGCTCAAGGCCGATTGCATTTCGCCGCAACTGGCGGCGGCCCTCGCGCGTAATGGTAACCATAGCGTCACGGTCGCGCCGGAAGCGGGCAGCGAGCGGATGCGCAAGGTCATCAACAAGAATCTCACCGAAGATGAGATTCTCGAGGCCGCCGAGCTGATGGTTGGCGGAGGCGTCGAAAACCTAAAGCTTTACTTTATGGTGGGATTGCCCGAGGAACGCGCGCACGATGTCCGCGAGATCGCGCATCTGACCGGCAAGATTCTCGCGCGGGCCCGTGCGCAGAAAAAATCCGTCGGGCATGTCACGGTGTCGCTCAATCCGTTCGTGCCGAAGCCGTGGACGCCGTTCCAATGGGACCCGATGGAGGAGCCGCGCAACACGAAAAACAAAATCGCGCTGCTGCGCGCTGACCTCGCGAAGCTCGGCCCAGTCGAACTTGACGCCGAATCACCCCGTGAGGCGTACTTCCAGACGCTGGTGTCGCGCGGCGATCGTCGTGTCGGCGCGATCCTCGAACGCCTCGACGCCGCCGGATGTGAAGGCGCCGGAGAAATCTGGCACGAGCTTAGGCGCATCGCACGCGAGGGCGACGCCAGCGGACTCCCCAATCCCGATTCTTATGTCACGCGTCATTACGCCGATGACGAAATTCTGCCATGGGACTTTATTGACCATCACATCCACAAATGGTTCCTTCTTTCTGAACGGAAAAAGGCTCACTACGAACATCAGACGCCACCATGCGACGTGACCCGATGCGTCGTATGCGGCGCGTGCTGATCTACCGGCGGACAGATTCGAGGTCCCGAGCATCGGGACGAAGGGATGCGCAAGATGCGGAGTAAGAGGCGGAGGATGATGCGGCGCAATATCGCGACCGTCAGCGGAATCCTGGTCGCGGCTCTAATGTTTACGACGTCGGCGCCGATGGCGTGGGCGCTCAGCGAATCGCCCGCCGCAGCATCATCGCCGGCGGCCGGCACTGCGCCTCCAGCGGCGGCGCCTCTGCCGGCCGCGCCGCCGGCCACCAAAGTCGTGCCGTCCGATGAAACCGAAGGCCCCGCGCCGAGCGAGGCGGGTGCGGCGAGTGCGGCGCCGAAGAAAGTCGTCCACCATCATCATAAGGCCAGCCCGCCCGAGGTCGAGCCGGCCACCGCGCGCCTGCGGGTGACAAAAGAGGGATGGATCTATTCGGAGCCGTCGAAGTCGAGCAAGAAACTCGAGCGCGCCACGGTCGGCAAATTCGCCAACGTGACCGGCACCACGAGATACTATCTTCAGGTACAACTGAAGAATGGCGAGACCGGCTACATCCCGCCCTCCGATGTCGATCTGGTGAAACCGACTGACAAAATCTTCGTCCTCACTCAGGATGCCGCGGTGCTCGATGCGCCGAATCATTGGGCAAAGAAGCTCGCCGAAGTGCATCGCGCGCACAGCGTGCACGTGATCGGCCTCGCCCTCAATTACATGCAGATTCGAATGAAGAGCGGACTGATCGGTTTTATTCCCGTAACTGCATTGCAATAACAATTTGTGAAGGAGCAATTTTCGATGAGTCACGCCGGCACAGCTTTCCAGCGTCGCTCGATGATCGCGTCTGTCTCGATCGTCGCGGCGATTTTCACCAGCACTCCACTGTTCGCGCAGCAGAAACCTATCGTCATCACGCCCGATGCGACATCGGTGCGCGCGCTGAGCATCATCAATCGATCGGGCAGCTACGTCCTGAGCCGCAACATCGTCAATAACAGCCGAGTCGGCGCAGACGCGGTGCAGATCACCACATCCAACGTGGTAATTGATCTGCAGGGCTTCTCGATCACGGCGACCGGCAGCAGCACCGGCGCCGGCATCAATGCTACCGGTCAGACCAACGTGGTGATTCGCGACGGCATCATCAGCGGCTTCGATGGCCCGGCGATCATCACCGGCGCAAATTCCACGATCTCGGGCATCACCGCGACCGGCAATTCGACGACTTCAGGAACTCCCGCGGTCCAGGCCGGCACCGGCAGTCAGATCACCGGCAATACCGTCAATGGCAGTGGCTCGGGCGGTATCACCTGTGGCAGCGGCACCGGATGCCTCATTCGCGACAACGTCATCCAAGGCAACGCCGGCGTCGGCATCACGCTGTCCGATTCGACCGGCGGCTACCGCAGCAACGTGATGCAGGGTAACAACGGCAACACGGTTGGCGCCTCAGGCCAGGTATCCGGAGGCACCTCGCTCGGCCAGAATCTTTGCAACGGCACCTCCACCAGCTGCTAAGCCGCGCGCGATTTCTGATAGACGATACCCACGCCGCTGGCTATAAGAGAACGCATCGCAAAATGCGCC
Organism: Binataceae bacterium (SeqCode); assembly: GCA_035294805.1. Classification (GTDB taxonomy): domain Bacteria; phylum Desulfobacterota; class Binatia; order Binatales; family Binataceae; genus DATGKG01. The sequence continues at coordinate 4,650 of DATGKG010000221.1, forward strand.
TCTCCGAGGGTCTATCGTGGCGATGACGAAACGGGAACGGCAAGGATGGCTGACGGTCGCGAGCCTCTTCGTGACCTTGTTCCTTATCTTCGGATCCGGCTACAACACCGCCGGCGTTTTCGTCACCCCGCTCATCAAAGAGTTCGGGTGGAAGCGCGCTAAGATTTCTTTCCTGCAAAGCATTCTTGCGGCTTCCGCCGGCTTTAGCGGACCGCTGGCAGGATGGCTCCTCGATCGGATCGAGGCGCGCCGCGTAATGGTGGTCGGGGCGACGGTAGCTGGATGCGCGTGGATGCTCGCCAGCCGCGCACATTCATATCCGATCCTCGTCATTGCATACATGCTGATGGGAATCGGGCTGACCGGTGCGACGCTCCTACCTGCTGCACTCATCATCGCCAACTGGTTCTCCGCCAATCGCGGCATCGCGATGGGAATCACCTTCGCCGGTACTTCGTCGGGTGGCGCAGTGATGACGTTCGTCGCCGGCGCAGTCATTGTCCACAGCGGATGGCGCGCGGCATACGTGACCCTTGGACTTCCGATGTTCGTGGTCGTCATCCCGCTCGTCTTGTGGATGATTCGCACCCGTCCCGATGACGCGCCTCGTCCCGAAGGCGAGAAGATCTCCGTTTCTGCGATGTCGGATTCGTTGCCGGGCTTCGAGTTATCCGAAGCAGCCCGCACCCGCTCCTTCTGGATGGTGTGCATGGCGCAATTCCTGTTCGCCACCGTCGCGGCCGGCGCCGGACTACATCTCATTCCGTATTTGATCGGACAAGGCTACAAGGAAGCATTCGCGGTCGGCATGATGAGTGTGGTCTTCTTGTTCACCACCGCCGGCAAACTGACGATGGGGTTTGCGTCGGACCGGGTCAGCGCACGCCTCGCGCTGGTGGCGAATTTCATCGGCTCGGCACTCGGGATGGTGCTCATCTTCGGGGCGCGTAACCCGCTGCTGCTCTATCCCTTCGTCGCGATGTTCGGGTTCACGCTGGGCGCGCCATTGGTGCTGATTCCTCTGCTCACGGCGGATTGTCTCGGGCTGAAACGATTTGGTGCGATCAACGGCGTCGCGGGCGTATGGAACACGCTCGGCGCGTTCGTCGGACCCGTCATGCTGGGGCAAATCTTCGACGTAACCGGAAGTTATTCGAGTGCGTTTGAGATTTGTTTCGTGCTGAACATCCTGGGCGCCGCCGCGACGCTCGCATGCCTGCCGTATCAGGCTGAGCAGGAACGCTCGCGTGCGCGCATCGCCGCCACCGCCGCCGCCTAGCAACTTGGCCAGCAACTTATGAGGAGCGGATCGCCAGGATTGATTTGATCTTCGCCGCGATGTCGGGCGCTTTCACCACATCGCTGATGATCGCGGCGGCATCGGCGCCCGCGCGAAGGACCTCGGGCACCGTCGTTTCCGTGATGCCGCCGATTGCCACGATCGGAAGTTTCACCGCTGCGCGAACTTCCGCCAATGCCTCGAGCCCGCGGCCCTGCTGCGTATTCTTCAGACCGCCGGAATACATCGGGCCGAAACCGATATAATCCGCGCCGCCCGCCTCCGCTGCGCGCGCGAGGTGCACATTCGACGTCGATATGCCAATGATTTTGTCCGGACCGAGAAGTTCGCGGCCCGTATCAAGCGGAAGATCATTCTGCCCCAGATGCACACCGTCGGCGTCCGAAAGCATCGCGATGTCGATGCGATCGTTCACGATGAAGATAGCGTCGCGCCGATGGCACAGCTGCGAAATCGCGCGCGCCGCCGCGAGGAAATCGCGCGAACTGACATTCTTCAGCCGCAATTGGAGGATGCGGGCGCCCGCCTCCAGCATCGTATGAGCGAGATCAGCCGGATCGTGACCCGCGATCGGATCGACGATCGCATAGAAGTGCGAAGGCAGCTTCATCGTGTTTATCGGGCTTCGCGCTAAGGCTGCCCCGGATATTTAGTCAGCGCGATTTTGTGATCGGTAATTTTCTTGCGCAGCGTGTTGCGATTGAGCCCGAGCATCCGCGCCGCCTTGACCTGATTGCCGCCTGCGCGTTTGAGCGCCAGCTCGATCAGCGGCCGCTCCAGTTCGGAGACCATCCGCTGGTAGAGGTCGCGCGGCTCCTCGCCGTTGGGATCGTCAAACCATTCCGAAACGCGCTGCGCGATAAGTTCGTTGAGTGCCGCGCCGTCGGTCACCGTCGCGCGTCGCGCTCCGCTCGCGGAATGTTCCAGCTCGAGGTCTTCGGCGCGAATCGCGGAGCCGGGCGACAGCAAGGCGGCGCGCATCACGGTATTTTCCAGCTCGCGCACGTTACCGGGCCAGTCGTAGGCGCGGAGCTTCGCGATCGCGGCGGGCGTGAATGAGGTGGACTTGGCGCCCATTTCGCGCGCCGCTTTGGCGACGAAATATTCCGCCAGCTCGCCGACGTCCTCACGCCGATCGCGCAGCGGCGGCATCTGGATGGGTATCACGCGCAGCCGGAAGTAAAGGTCCTCGCGAAAGCGCTTCGCGCGCACCGCCGCTTCGAGGTCCTGGTTGGTCGCCGCGATCACACGCGCCCGCAAGCGCAGCGTTTCAGTCCCGCCGACGCGATTGAACTCGCGCTCTTGCAGTGCGCGCAAAAGTTTCGGTTGCAGCTCGAGCGGCAGGTCGCCGATTTCATCGAGGAACAGCGTCCCGTTCTCCGCGGTCTCGAATTTTCCCGCGCGCCGCTCGGTCGCGCCGGTGAACGATCCGCGCTCATGCCCGAAGAGTTCGCTTTCCAGGAGGCCGTGCGGTATCGCGGAGCAGTTCACCGCGACGAAGGGAGCCCCCGAGCGCGCCGATTTGAAATGGATCGTGCGCGCGACCAGGTCCTTGCCGGTGCCGCTCTCGCCATAAATCAGCACCGCCGCGTCATTGGTCACCAGTCGCCCGACCAGCTTGTAGACTTCCTGCATCGCGGGGCTGCGTCCGATGATCTCGCCGCCCGCGAGCCGGGGCGCGACGGTTTCCTTGAGTTGATCGAGTTCCGCCGCCTTGGCCGCCTGCATCGATACCTCGACCGCGCGTCGTACCGCTGCCGCAACCAGATCGAGATTCGCAAATGGCTTGGTCAGGTAATCGTGAGCGCTGCGCTTCATCGCCTCGACCGCGTTGTCCATCGTGCTGGCCGCAGTGATGACGATGATGAGCGTGCGGATGCCCTCGGCCTTCGCGGTCGACAGTACTTCCAGCCCGCCCATCCCGGGCATGATGATATCGACCAGCGCGACGTCGAAACGGCCGGTACGCAGCGCCTCGATCGCGGCCTGGCTATCGGCCGCTTCCTCGACGCGGCATCCGTCGGCCTCGAGGCGATGGCGCACGACCAGCCGGATCGCAGGATCATCGTCGGCGACGAGAACCGTCGCGTTAGTTATCGAGACGCGCTCGGCGCCTGATGAAGATGAATGAAGTTCCGCTTCGCTCATGTACAGAGGTATCGTAAAGGAACCTGCACTCAGTGGCGAGTGGGGCGATTATGCGCATCGGGGTCGATCTCGGCGGGACCAAAATCGAGGCAATCGCACTCGGCGACGATGGTGGCGAGCTGATACGACGGCGCATCGCGACGCCCTCGGGCGACTACGCGGCGACGCTCGATGCGATCGCGGCGCTGGTCACCTCGATCGAGGGAAAACTCGGACGCACCGGCTCGGTCGGCATCGGAACGCCGGGCGCGATCTCGCCGCGCACCGGACTCATTAAGAATTCCAACAGCGTCGTGCTCAATGGACGCCCGCTGGATCACGACCTCGCGGCGAAGCTCGCGCGTCCCATTCGGATGGAGAACGACGCGAACTGCTTTGCGCTGTCGGAAGCCGTCGATGGCGCCGCGCGCGATGCATCGGTGGTTTTCGGCGTCATTCTCGGCACCGGAGTCGGCGGAGGAATCGTGATCGATAAGCGCGTGGTCGCGGGGCGCAATCGCATCGCGGGCGAATGGGGGCACAATCCGATTCCATGGCCGACGCCGAATGAATTGCCCGGGCCCGCCTGCTATTGCGGCAAGACCGGATGCCTCGAGACGTTTCTTTCGGGACCCGGGCTGGCGCGCGAGTTTCGCATTCGTACGGGAAGAGGCCTCGACGCGAATCAGATCGCCGCGGCGGCCGACGCGGGCGACAACGACGCTATCGCGATGATGGAGACCTACGAGGATCGACTCGCGCGCGGCCTCGCGCATGTCATCAACATCGTGGACCCCGATGTGATCGTGCTCGGCGGAGGGCTCTCGAACATCGCGGGGCTGTACGGCAATCTTCTCGCGCTGATCCAGCGTTATGCCTTTTCCGATGGCATCGAGACGCCGGTGGTGCGCGCGATGCATGGCGACTCCAGTGGGGTGCGAGGCGCCGCCTGGCTATGGCCGGCATAGCGCTATCGACGGCGTGTCGACAGTCACACTGTTCGGAGTTTGGAAGGCGTGGCACGGATAAAGTGCGCGAAGGAAAAAGTCCTTTAACTTCCTAACTTTAATGGGTTTGTTTTTGCATTTTCACTCTTTGTCACAACGCCCCGAAACTACTGCGGCGCCCCTTGAGGGCGCCGCAGCATCACGATGATATCACAACCGGCCCACCTGACGCCTCAAGTCAGCACTTTCTGCCGTTCGGTTGGCCTCGGTTTCTCCCACGATGTTGAACTAGAATCAGATGCGGCTCAAACTTACGTTGTAGGCTCTGGTAGCCGCGATTTTTTCAAGTGCGCACATGTTGCGATGTCGGAACGACATCACATTTTAGAGGATCTGCATGAGTAACAACGGAGCGGGCCGGCAGACACTTGCGATTCTCGTCGGCGGTGGACCTGCACCGGGAATCAATGGCGTCATCGCCTCGGCGACTATCGAGGCAGCTAATCGCGGGTTGCGCGTGATCGGATTGCTCGACGGCTATCGATGGCTGGCGCAAGGCGATACTTCGCACGTCGTCGAGCTCGGCATCCGCGATGTCAGCCGTATCCACAACACCGGCGGCTCGATTCTCGGAACGTCACGCACCAATCCCGCGACCAAACCGGCGATGCTGGACAACACCGTCAAGGCTCTGATCGAACTTGGGGTGCGTTATCTCGTGTGTATCGGTGGCGACGACACCACTTACGGAGCATCCAAGCTCGCGGAGCATGCCGGCGGGCGCATCGGAGTGGCGACGGTTCCCAAGACTATCGACAATGATCTCCCACTGCCCGAAAATGCTCCGACTTTTGGATTCGAGAGTGCTCGCGCGGCCGGTACCGCTATCATCGAGCCGCTAATGGAAGATGCGCGCACCACCGGACGCTGGTACTTCGCCATCACGATGGGCCGGCGCTCTGGCGCGTTGGCGCTAGGAATGTGCAAATCGGCGGGCGCGACGCTGGCGATAATTCCGGAGGAGTTTCGCGCCGAGAAGCTCGACCTGCAAATGGTGTCCGACACGCTGGTCGGCGCGATCATCAAGCGTCGCGCTTCAGGCCGTGACAATGGCGTCGCGATAATCGCGGAGGGTATCGGCGAACGGCTCGACGCCGAGAAGATGCCTAGCATCAAGGAACTCGAACGCGACGCTTACGGGCAGGTGCACCTTTCCGATTTGCCGCTCGGAGCGCTGCTGCGCGAGCGCGTCCGCGCCTCATTGCAGGAACTCGGACTCGACACGACGGTGGTCAGCAAAGATATCGGTTACGAATTGCGCTGCGCCAGGCCGATCCCGTTCGATATCGAGTACACTCGCACGCTCGGCTACGGCGCGGTGCGTTACCTGGTGAAGGGAGGATCCGGCGCGCTGATTGCCATCACCGGTGGAAGAATCACACCGGTCGCGCTCGAACAACTGGAGGACAAGCAGACCGGACGGATTCGGGTGCGCACCGTCGATGTGGCGACCGAGTCCTACCAGGTCGCGCGTTCGTACATGATTCGTCTCGAAGCATCGGATCTAGGCGGCGAGTCACTCACGCGACTCGCATCGCTGACCCATTTGGCACCCCAGGCCTTTCACGATCGTTTCATGCCTGCGGTGCTCTCGACGGTATCGGTACCGCTGCATGATGTCGCCTCGGCAAATGGGGC
>DATGKG010000222.1:0-16560 GCA_035294805.1 Binataceae bacterium (SeqCode)
TCGCGTCGAGTTTTTTGATGACCCATTCGATGCGGTCATTTCCCCAAAACGGCTCGCCGTCGACGATCAAAGTTGGAACGCCGAAAACCTCGTCGCGGTCGCCCTCGGCTATCGATTCGGCCAACTCGCGAGGTCCATCCGTATCGGCGTAGCGGCGAAACGCGCCGGCATCGAGGCCAAAGCTGCGCAGGAGCGGCACGAGTTCATCGAACTTTTCGATATCGAGCTCGCGGCGGAAGAACAGCTCCCAGACGCGCCGGCCATATTCGCGGAACTTGCCGTGACGATCGGCGAACAGACCGCTCATCAGCGCGAGGCGCGAATCGAACAGCCGCTGCGGCCCGCGGATGATGATGCCGCGCTCGCTCGCGAAGCGCCGCACGTCGCGATAGAGGTAGCGTACCTTGCGCCAGTCGCGTTCGTTACGCGTTTCGAGCGCCCCGCCATAAGCCTCGAAATCGAAGACATACGGGATGAAGCGCAGCCGCACGCGATGGCTCCGCTCCAGATCGACCGCGGGGTCGAACGCGAGAAAAGTGAACGGACTTTTGAAATCGTAATAGAACTTGATCGCGATGGGGTTGTCGGCGCTGTGTGGCATAGCGGGTACGCCAGAGGGTTAGCGTAAAACCGCGCCCCAAAAAAGGGATGTGCTACTGTTGGCCCGCGTTGCGCTGGAGGTAATCGAGGATGACCTGCTTCTGCGCGGCCTCGAGGGGAGGCAGACCCGCCTGCTGGATCTTCTCTTCCATCTTCTGAACCTGGACTTCCCACATCGCCGCCGTCATCGCATGAGGATTGTACGGTGCGTGACACTGGCCGCATCGCCGCAGATAGAGCTGGCCGGCATAGCTGTCCTGCTCGGGCAGCGGCTCCTGATGACATCCGGCGAGCGCGACGACGATGATACCCGCGAGGGCGAAGGTTCGACGCATTCCTCTTTCAGTCGAGTGGAGTGCTCGCAGTGGGGATGAGCCGCACGATCGCGGCGCGCAATGACGCCATCAGCGCGCGCTCATCATGCGCTTCGAGTTTGCGTATCCGTTCGGCGGCGGAACGCTCCCACACCGGCGCCTTGCGTAGCTTCTCGTCCTCACTCGCGTAGCGCGGGAAGATGTGCCAGTGCACGTGCGCCTCAAGGTTGCCGAGGCATTCGTAATTCAGCTTGAGCGGATTGACGACGGCGTTGATCGCCTCGGCCACCGATCGCAATTCGTCGAACAGCCCGCGCGCCGCATCGCGCGGAAGTTCGAACAGTTCGCGCGCATGATGCTTCGCGAGCAAGATGCAATACCCGCGATAGAACTGCGCGTCGCCGAGGACTACGTACGAATGATCCAGCTCGGCGATGAGATTGGGAGCCTTGCCCGCACGGATGTTTTCGAGACCTGCGCAGATTCCGCATTTCGAATCAGGATTGGACATTGAATTTCCCCTCGACTCCGCTTCGCTCCGCCTCGGGGCGGCTGCGCCGCGGCGCTACGCGCCCCCTTCGGGACTCAACCGATCATACCGAGGCGGGTGAAACCTCGACCAGTTTCACGCGCGAATGCGACATCAACTCGGCGATGGTGTGAAATTTGTAGGGTTGTCCATAAAAGACGGTCTTGATGCCGGTATTAATGAGCACTTTCATACAATGAATGCACGGCGAATGAGTCACGTAAATATCGGCGTCGCGAATTGCGGCGCCGTTGCGCGCGGCCTGCGTGATGGCGTTGATTTCCGCATGAATCGTGCGAAAGCAATTTTCCTCGATCTCGCCGTCGGGATTTTTCGATTCGTAGATGAGACATCCGACGTCGAGGCAATGCGGCAGTCCGGCCGGCGCGCCATTGTAGCCGGTCGCGAGGATGCTGCGATCGCGCACGATCACAGCGCCCACTTTCGCGCGCAGGCAAGTCGACCGCTCCGCCACCTGCTGCGTGATGGTGAGAAAATACTGGTCCCAGCTCGGACGATTGGTCGGCTTGCTCTCGGCCATGCGCGTCAAAGCGAGCGCGGCGGTGCGGTGAGCGGAATTGCCGCCGGCGCCGGCATCGTATGCATCACGCTGTAGAGTTTTTCGTCCTGCTGTTGTTGGTCCGGTTCGCTGGGAGCGGTGATCGAGAACGGCACCGGGCTGAACGTCACGATGAACAGCGCGATGGTGGCCCAGGCCGCGAACCGCCGCATCGGATCGAGGGGAGTATCGACATCGGCAGTGACCGGATGACCGAGGCCGAACGCAAACAGCAACACCGCCCAGAACAGCCAGCCCGGCCAATATGACTTGCCGAGCATGAATGGAATCACGACCATCAGGACGCATCCGAGTACGACCAGGCGCGATATCGTGCGATGGCGGCGGCCGAACAGCGCATAGATCACGTGGCCGCCGTCGAGCTGACTCGCGGGCAGCAGATTGAGCGCGGTCACGAACAACCCCAGCCATCCCGCGAATGCGATCGGACTCAGGTCCACGCTGACGGTGTCAGGATCGACATGCAGGATCCATTTCGCCATCGAATGAAACAGGATCGAGTTGCCGAGTTCGAACCCGCCCGCCGACTGTTTCAATGGACCGACCTTCGACAGCGCGAGGCCCAGGATCAAAACCGGAATCGTGACGAGCGCTCCTGCCCATGGGCCCGCAGCGCCGATATCGAAGAGCACGCGGCGCGAGCGCGGCATCGATTTCATCCGGATGAACGCGCCGAAAGTTCCGATGAAAAAATAGGAAGGGAAGGGCGCCGGGATGAAGTAGGGCGCGCTCACATCAACGCGGTTGCGGCGCGAAGTGACGTAATGCCCCATCTCATGCGCGAGAAGAATCGCCATCAACGGAATCGAGAACGTCAGCCCAGCATACAACTGCAAGCCGCTGCTGAACGGCCGCAGCAACGAGAGGTCCGCGCCCGCCATATACGCACCCGCCATTGTGGTGGTGAGAAACGTAAGGATGAACAGGGCCGCGTTGAGGAATGGAATTCCCGCCGGCAACACCTGCGCGGTGGGCGTGGTCGGTTGCGAATAGCGCGGAATATCGCTCAGCACCGGAGATCCGGCGCTCACGCGCGCGACGAATTCGTGTAGCGGCTCTTTCTTTTCTGTCGACTCTGTACTCACGTGGATGCAATCACCGTCACTGACGCGCCTTCGCCCAGCCCAAAATGAGAGGCCGCGTTTCCATCACGAATCGCGATCTCCAGAAGTGCGAAACTGCCGAGAAGTGCGAGAGGAGCACCTGTGGGCGCGTCGGCATAAGCTTGGAGGATTTCCATCGTCGCGCCTTTATCGATCCTAACTAAAAGCTGAACGGCACGGAAGGAAGCTGCGAAGGCATCGAGGGCAGGGCGATCGATGTTGGTTACGAGGTTGCCGAAACCATCGATATAGATGACTTTGCCCTCGAGTCCCTTGCCGCGCCGCGTCGCCGGTGCGATCGAAAGATGAGCAATCTCTCGCAGCGTCGGACCCAACGATGTGATGCGTGTCCCAATCGATAGCCATGCGGCCGCGGGCGCGAAGATATCGCGTCCGTGAAATGTAGCGCTAACATCCTTCAGCCGATACTTCGATGCGCGCAGCTCGACGATGCGCAGCATACCCGCGTCATTCGCGGCGAGCGATAGCACGCCATTGTCGGGGCCGACGAAGCGCGCGCCCGCCTGAGTGTCGATCGCGATGGGTTTGCGCGCGCTACCGACGCCCGGATCGACGACCGCGACGAACACTGTACGCTTCGGGAAAAATCGCCAACTCTGCCGGAGCGCAATCGCCCCCGCCATCACGGACTGCGGCGGAATGCCATGCGTAATATCAAATAAGCGCGCACTCTGCGCGATGGTGGCGATGACGCCTTTCATCACACCGACATAATGATCGTGATAGCCGAAGTCGGTGAGAAGCGCGATGGGCGCACGTTGCGGGCGGGAAGGCATCAGCGGGCTTTCGGTCGACGCTTCGAGGCGAGTTCTTCGCGCACTGCGGCGGCGAGCAGCGGAAACATCAGTTCATGATGGCCGGTGAGCATGATGCGGCGGCCGCCATTTTCAGTGGGCCGCTCGACGACATTGTTACGCGGCCGGTAGTGACGAATGAAATCCATGTCGGCGGCGGTGAAGTTGGAAGCCTTGCGCCCGAGGTTGCGCGCGAGATTCAGCGCCTTCAGGAAAACCTCCGGCATCACCACAGCAGAACCGAGATTAACCACCACGCCGCGCGAGAGTTCCCCAACCACAGCCGCGAGGCGATGGAAGTCAGCCATCGTCGCCGCGCCGATCGCCGCACCGTCGGCATCGGGATGCATATGGATGATATCGGCGCCGATTGTGACGTGAACCGTCGCGGGCGCGCCGACTTTATACGCCGTCGCGAACACGCTCTGCTCGCGATATTTCAATTTTCCCTCGAGGATTTCGCGTCCAACGATTTCACCGAGCCCCTTGCGCTCGGACGCGGCGAGCTTCGCGGCGCGACCCAGGAACGCGCCGGTCTCATCGGCCATGCCAAAAATTCCTTCCGACAATCCCGCGCCGACATCCTCTGATGTGCGGCCTGCATAGGCGAGTTCGAAGTCGTGGATGATCGCGGCGCCGTTGGTTGCGATGGCGCTGATGATGCCGTCGCGTAGCATGCCACAAATGATAGGGCCGAGCCCCACTTTGATTGGATGTGCACCCGACATCAGCAGGAAGGTGCGCTTGGTGCGGCTCACCTCCGCGATTGCGCGCGCAAGTTCGCGCAGTTGCGCGCCTGCGAGGACATCTGGCAGTGAGTCGAGAAAATCGTGAAAGCTCGCGCCGACAGCCACTTCCGAGGCGAAGCTATCGCGCCGAACCAGACGCGACAGCGTGGCCAGTTTGCGCGTGCGCGCCCGGCGCGGATCAAACGGCCGCAGCTTCATGAGCGTTCGGCTTCATAGGGTTCGATGATGGATTCGATCGGACACGCGCGATAACGCTAGCGAATGAAGCGGACGAAATGCCAACCGGCACGGCTGTAGGGGGGAACAACCGCACCGGCTGGCTTCGGACACTGTGGATTGATACGCGAGACGACTCCAGCGTCACCGGCATCGGCGGCGCGCTCAACTCGCATTACGCGAACGGGCTGAGAGGCGCGACGCGTTACTGGCGCGGCACTCCGATCGCGCAGCGGCCTTCGACGCGGCCGCCGCGACGTACGTTGATCGCCGGCGCAGTCACCGATCCGTGCACTACGCCGCTGGGTAGAATTTCCAGCTCGTTGCGCGCATAGACATCGCCCTTGACATTGCCCGCGATGACGACGGTGTTGCCTTCGATGGTGGCGTTCACCACGCCGCCTTCGTGGACTACGACCCGCTCGGCGACCAATTCGCCCTCGACCTGGCCGTCGATCGCGATGGCGCCGGAGAATTTGAGCTGACCCGAAAACTTCGAGTTCCGCTCGATAGCGATTGCCGCGACATTTGCGCCTTCGGTGCGGGCCGCCGCGCCGTTGTCGGATTCGAGTCCCTTGGCATCCATCGATGCGTTCTCCTTATGAATGTTGGCGTTGCCCTGTTCCGATGTCGCCGGCCGCAACGCGGCGGTTTGAGGCATCGTTCGAGGAACTTCCTTGGGTGCTTCTACTTTTGGCATTTCAACCTGTGGTGCTTGAGGTGCAGGAGTTGGTGTTAGCGCTGGACGCATCTCTGCATGCATCTCGGGACGCGTCTTTAGTTCCGCCGGCCTAAACTCCGACGGCGTGGGCTGCAGCGCGCTCGCATTGATGTTCGTCGCTACCGCGTCGACCGCGGGGCGTTCATCGCGCTTCTCAACCTTGAGGCGAACTGATTCGGTCGAATTGAAATCGCCAGTAAAGAATCGAGGCTTCGGCCTTTGCGCGATATCCTCATGTTTCGGAGCAGGCGCCTCGATCTCGGGCTTGCGGGATTCTTCTTTTGGTAGAGGATATGCCGGCGTCGTTTCCGCTTTGACGGCAGGCTTGAGTTCCGCGGCGAAGGACGGCTTGCGCTCCTCGATTTTGGGCTCGACGGCGGGTCTGGCTGGCGCAGAAGGAGCAGGTGCCGCAGCATCGATGTGTGAGCGGACTCCATTGCTCTCCACCGGCTTTGGCTTGCTACCTTTGAAGATGGCGCTGAAATCGGGCGCATCGTTAGCGATTTCCGGCGTTGCGGGCGCCGGACGCGCTTGCGCGGGCGCGTCGGCTTTGCGCGTCGTCTTAAGCGATGCAGCTTCCCATCCAGCAGATAGGGCAGTCTCGCCACCGATAGAAGGAGGAGTGCTTGCCTCGGTCACGATTTCAGCTTCCTCGATGTGGTCGTTGCCGATTTGACGATTGGGTTCGCTCATTGTCACAGACGTATTCGATTCGGGAACGTGGGTTTGATCAAGGGGACCAGCGTAGCCCGGCTTTTTCTGATTACCCGCCGATCTGGCATTGAAAATCGCAGTGTAGTCGGGAACATCGTCGGCTGGCGGATTATCGGGTGCGGGATTGCCGGAATTGCGATTGAACGCCGACTTTAGACGATCTTTCATATCGACGGGAAGAAAGCGTGTGGCCCTCTCGGAGATGATCTTGGTGACGTCTTTCAAGGACTCCTCCTATCAATGCCGATCAAATTCACTGTGTGCATCAGGAGCAGGGGTAAAAGACGCGCAGGTAGGCATTTACTATTCTTTCGCATAGCTTCAAACCATTCAACCGAGCCCGATTCCATTTGAACTGCGTTGCCGCCGCACCAGATTCAGAAGTCCCCGCGAACCTGGCTTCAGAAAGAGATAGCAGAAAAGCAGTAGCGAGACAGGGGGGTAGTGGGATTTTATTAGCAATATCAAGTAGACAGCTGCAAGCGCATTTTAGGAGCCTTCCCGAGGCGAGGTTGGCGCGGCTCTGGGGCTTTGGTAATTATGCTTCTAGAGCGGGTGTAATTCAGTGGTAGAATGCCAGCTTCCCAAGCTGGACGTCGCCGGTTCGACCCCGGTCGCCCGCTCCACCTTTTCTCCCAGAAAAATCAGCGGTTTGTGAGCCTCGGCGGCCATTTTCTGGCGATTTCCAGCAACGGAACTTGGCGGAAAGCTGCGCGCTCGAGTCTCCGCGACCGTCAACGACCGCGCCGCGAGACTGCTTTACGAGCAGGACGGGGGGCTCGTCGAGATCTCACCCGTTCCGTCGCTGCGCATCCTTCCAGAAAGACAGTCATGGCATTCATGAAACGCTCTTCAAGCGGGTCGGATCGGTTTTCCCACCATCCGCTAACCCAATTGCCGGCAATAAGTATGAGCATCCCTTCCATCATTTCCGCGAGATGCAAGGGCTTCTGATCGGTGCGAATTTCGCCGCGCTTTTGGCCTTCGGCGAAGAGTCGTTCGTATTGCTCGTAGAGCTGAAGAGATTTGTCGCGCAGAACGCCCGTCGCATCGGTCATCAGCCTCGATTGCTTTGCAACGAGAGCGTGGAACTCGGGATCTTCGTCCCACGACGTCGCCCACTGGCGGATCACGCTACGAATACGGTCGGGCACGCTGCAATCGTGGCGTTCGAGTTCGCGTTTGACGGACGCGATTGAGAACTCGAGCATCTCCACTGCAAACGCCATTATCACGGCATCCTTCGTGGGAAAGTAATTGAAGAAAGTGACCTCGCTGATGCGCAACCGCTCGACGATGTCGCGCACGCGAGTCTCTTCGTAACCTCGTTTTCGAAACAGCGCGGCCGCCGCATTCAGAATCGCGCGGCGCTGTTCGGCTTTCTTCTCCTCGCGCAAGCCCATCGCCGAATCAATTACGCCTCGAGAGTCGCGAAGGGAACCTGGGAACGGGCCGCACCTTCGCCACGGCCCAGCGGCGCAGCGATCTCGCTGCGTTGACTTGGGTTCACCATATATATTTAGTCTACTTCACTATTATGCTAAAGTCGATGGAACGTCCTGATAGAGTTGAACAGTTCGGAGAGACACCTGGGGCCGACGCAGCGCGTTCGAAGTCCGCGTCGTTTGCGCGGCGCGTTGCGGCCGGTATCAGGACGGCGCTCGCGGACCGCCGGATACCGCTCGTAGTCGCTGTCCTGGCGGCCATCGGGATGCTGCCGGCGCTGAGCGGCGGCTGGCAGATGGATGATTATTTTCAGCGCGTCACGCTTCTCGGTTACGGCGATTCCAAACCGATCAATACCTTCATCCAATACATCGATCGTGCGCACAACCTGAGCCAGATGGAGTTCGGCACGATGCCCTGGTGGGGTTCGCCGGACCTGCATCAGGCGTTTCTGCGCTACGCGAGCACCCTTACCATGATGCTCGATTATCGCCTCTGGCCGAACAATCCCACCCTGATGCACCTGCACAGCCTGCTCTGGCTCGCGGCGGCGGTTTTGGTGGCCGCGCTTCTCTATCGCGAAGTGATGGGCGCCACGTGGGTAGCTGGGCTGGCGGCTCTGATGTACGCGCTGGACGGCGCACATGCTATTCCGGCCGCATATCTGGCCAACCGCAACGCCTTGATTGCCTGCTGCTTTGGATTCCTGAGCGTGCTCGCATTCGTTCGCTGGCGTCAGCGCGGAGGCTCGATAACTCGATGGCTGAGCGTGTTGATGTTGGCGCTGGCGCTATCCGCAGGCGAGATGGGGTTGGCGACAGTGGCGTACCTGTTTTCCTACGCGCTGACGGTTGACGAGGACGGATTTCGAGCGAGGCTGATGCGGCTCCTGCCTCATGGCGCAGTGCTGGCGGCCTGGGCATTGATCTACAAGCTTGGCAATTTCGGTTCGCATGGTTCGGGCTTTTACGTGGACCCGGCTCGCGATCCGCTCGGCTTCGCCGGTTCGTTTTGCCAGCGGGCCGCATTCCTGATGATGGGACAGTGGTCGCCGTTCCCTGCGGAGCTGAGTATGGCCAACGCGCCCGGCTCCGCGGCGTACTTCCATCTGAGCGTCTTCAGCTTCGTGGTCGCCGCGATCGTGGTGGTTCTCTTTATCCCACTAGTCCTGCGCGATCGGGTCGCGAGGTTCTGGGGCCTTGGTGTGCTGCTTTCGTTGGTGCCGATTGGCGCCGTGGGTCCGGAGAATCGTTTGCTGGGCTTCGTCGGCCTGGGCTCGATGGCGCTTCTCGCTCAAATGACGCAGGCCCTTTGCGCAGGCTCTTTCGTCGAGTGGCGTGTCTGGAAGGGATTTGCGTGGAGTGCGACTCTGCTCCTCCTGCTAATTCATCTGGTCGCCGCTCCATTACTCGGGATCGTTCGGCTCGCCTACCAGGCTGACGCCAGCTCCAGGATGACCCGTGCAATGGCGAGTATTCCGGGCGATTCGAGAATCGCATCGCAGGACCTGGTGCTGATAAACCCACCCGACCACATCTATCTAGTCACCGCGATTTGGGCCATAAACCTGCTGGAGCACCGGCCGATGCCGCGACACATACGCGCGCTCTCGACAGGAGGCACGCTGGAGCTCACGCGGATCGGGCCTCGCTCTCTGCAAATGCGTTTCCCCGATGGATTTTTTCCGACGGCATTCAGTCGTTTTGTGCGCAGTCAAAATGATCGCTTTTCTCAGGGGCAGCATTTCGAACTGCCAGGTCTCTCGGTCGTGGTCGAGGCTCTCGACGCGCAAGGTGACCCCGAGCAGGTGCTGTACGAGTTCCCGGTACCGCTTGAGGATCCTTCGTTGCGCTGGATGAGATGGCACGACGGCACGTACGTTCCCTGGACTCCACCACCCGTCGGTCAGACTCAAAGGTTCTCCCCCGAGCGCGGGATCTTCTGAGTGAAACCAGCGTTGCAGTGTATTAAAAGCGCTCAGCGATTCGTCTGGCGCAGCATGAGAACGAATCAATCTCCTGCAAACCGACAGGTTGGAGCCCGGGCGGTTTTAGTGGCGCTACCAGATGCCCACGGCCAAACTGCCACCTGAGAGGGCGAGTACGATGCCGACAGCGCGCGCGAGCAAAAGCCCGCCCGGCAGGACCCTCTCCGCAAGGACGAGAGCGGCAAGCGCAGCGCACCAGGCTGCGTTCATTACGCCGGCGACGAACAAAAGCAGCATCAATAGCCAGCAACAGCCGACGCAGTACAGCCCGTGACGAACGCCCATCACGAGCGCTCCGCTCATTCCGGCGCGCCACTCCGAGAGCAGGAAGCCGACCGGTGTGCGGCAATGCTTCAGGCAGGCCGATTTCGCCGACGAGAACTGGAAGAGTCCCGCGCTGACGAGAAGCACTGCAGCGACCGAAGGGCTCGCCGTCTTCATTCCACAAGCTGATAACATCGCTGCGGAATGAAGACCCCATTGGGCGAGTGTCACTATTACGCTGAAGCCCGTCCAAACCAGCAGATATCCGAAAAGGAAAGTGCTCGTCGTCCCCCAGGGGGTGCCCGTGCCGCTGATACGCCGACGCTCAAGCCCGGCGAAGGCCAGCACCATCGGAGATGCGGTGGGCGTCATCATGGCAACCATCATCACGCCCCACATCAGCGCGATTGTTGCCAGCTCGGCCGGTCCCCATCGGGCTAGGGGAGAGCCGAGCAACAAAGACGACGGCGTGCGCATCATCGCATCTCCGACCCACTGGCTCTCGACCGCGGTGAAGAGAGTCAGTGCGGCCAGGCCGCCCAGAACGACCCAGCGATCGCGGCGCAGCAGGGCGGTGAGTGGATCTCGCACCTTCGGGGCCGGGTCACCCATTGGTGTATTGGAAGGAAGAATAGAACCCGTTCTTCTTCGAGATCTCCCAACTGTAGCCGTGATCCTGGTAGCGGAGCCTTTCCGACCGTGCCGCGACCGCTGGGAAGCCGGGCGCTATTGCCAGCGGATGACCGCTGACGGTTACGTCGCCCGCCGGCCCCTCGATCGCTTGAATAGCCGCATCCGCCACGCTGCCCACTCGAACCGAGCGTCGCTTACCGTCGGCTCGATACTCGATCGATACGCTTTGGACCCCGAGTACTTCGCCGATGTGCTGGGCGACGCGTCCAAGGTGACCACCCGCCTGACCGCTAAAGATTTTCGTTAGGGCCTGTCGCTGCTCTCCGGATGCGCGTTCGTCGAGATAAAGCGCTGCCTTCCACTTGACCTCTGCCATGTGCCCGGGACTGTGGACGGCAAGCGCCACGTTGAGGCCATTGAGCGAGACATCACCGAAGCGACCTTCGTCAACGTGCCACGCGACAAGCACGGTGCAATCGCCTTCGGTCGGCGGACTCAAAAAGACACATGGGCAGGCGGTCTCGCAGTTGCAGGTTTCGAAGTAAGCACCTTTGAGGGTCCATGACTCAGACACGGTTATTCTCCTCCCTTGCGTTACATGGGCGAACTTGCTCGCCCTCGGTTTACCTTGTCCTTAGCTGTTCTCGATTCCCCGATTCGGGCCTCGATCATGTGTCGGAAGCGGCGAAGGCCCGAGGCTATACGCCTCGGATCGTCGTGTGCCCTTGCCATAATGACGGCACCCTCGATCACCATGAGCGTTTGCTCCGCCAGTTCGGCCGCTTCCCTTCCGCCGCGCGCGATTGGTCGGAAAACCGGCGCCAACCTATTCACCAGCTCTTCGAAAATCTCAGCTACGCGCCGCCTTATCAGCGGGCTCGACTCGGCGAGCTCGCAGGCGAAGTTCCCCATCAGGCATCCGTGTCGCCAGAGGTCCGGTCCAATCGCCTCCAGATGATCGAACAGACCCAGAAGGCGTTGGTACGGGTCATTCATCCCCGCGTACGCGCCGCTTGCTACGCGCGCGACGCCTTCCTCGTAGAATCCGTTCAGGACTGCGAGCCCGAGTTCTTCCTTCGTTGCAAAAAAATGGTAGAAGCTCCCTTTTGTCACTCCCGATTTTGAACAGATGTCGTCGACGGACGTCGCGGCGTAGCCATACTTGAGCATCAGGTCGCGGGCCGCCTTGAGAATGCTGGTTCGTGACGGAGTTTCGGACATTGGCTTACTGACCCACTATACTAACCGGTCGGTATAGTCAAGGCGCCCTCCACTGAATCTCGCGATCTGGCCAAGAATGATCCCAGCAGCATGGCGCGGGCGGTCGCAGAGATGAATTCGTAGGTGATGAAACCATGACCGAAGCCCAGCTAACATATCTGTCTATCACAATGCGTGCGCTTGACGAGGCGTTGGCCGAGATCCGGACGGCTTCGGAACTCAGTCTGCCGACTAGATCGTAGAAGGGGTGCGCGCCTGCTTTTACAGCCCAACACATGCCTGGCGCCCGGCGTAACGTGCGTTAGCTCCAAGTTCTTCGGCAATCTTCAGAAGCCGGTTGTTTTGGTGAGGCACTCGATTGCTGGCTGAATGACCGCAGGATTGGTCACGAAAGATATCATCTCCAACGAGCTGAACACGCTTGCCGAGTTCCCGCGTCCGGAGCTGCCAACCTTGCCAATCGTCTTCGGCCAGACCGTCCTCGAGCGAGATCATAGGATAACGCCGGAGCCAATCATCATAGAACCGCGTCATCGCTTCGGCGTCGCGATCTCATTTATCGGACCGCGCGAAAGTGTATTGGCGCGTGACAGAACTCGCTCGCCGCAGGATCTAGCGCGACCCAGGCATCCTCGCCAGGCCTATAGCCGGCTTTGACGATTCCTTCCAGAATGAGTTCGGTCGGTTCTTCGTTGCTCTTGAGGCTCGGCGCGAAACCGCCCTTATCGTTTACCGTGGTCGAGTAGCCGCGCGGTGCGGCCGCTGCGCGTGCGGCGGCAAGTGAGACCCCGAGCAAAGCATGGCGCCAACGCGCTGGTCGTCGTTCAGGACGTACAGGTGGTCACATCAGGCGTTCCCTCCAAAGAGGGCCTCCCTGATGTGACGGTCTCCGAAGTGATTCGCCGCCAGGTTGCCACCGTCCATCCAGATAGTCCAATTACGCAAGTGATTGAGTTGCTTCTGACCAAAGACTTTACCTCGGTCCCCGTGGTCGATAGTGACTAGTCGATAATGACCATAAGGTTCTGGGCATGGTCAGCGACAATGATCTGCTGACGCGCAGCAGCGCGCGGGTTACCATCAGCCTCAAAAAAGCGACCGATTTGGATTACATTCGCGAACTACATGAATCGCTCGAGAAACCCAACCGCAAGGTATCGGAAGTGATGACGTCCGACGTAGTGACGATAGCGCCCGACGCGATCCTGGGGCATGCGTCGCGATTGATGGTCGACAAACATCTCAAACGACTGCCGGTGGTCTCGGCTTTGGGTGAGCTGGTTGGGATCGTTGGCCGAGCGGAAATGATGCGCGCGTTGCTAGTCGCGAGCGGGGCTGAAAAGAGTCTATGAAATGATGGAGCTTTTGCTGGTTGCGGTGGGCGGAGGAATTGGATCGGCTACCCGCTATCTGGTCGGCGGATGGTTCGCGTCGCGTTTCGGCGGTGAATTTCCGTACGGCACGTTTGTGATCAATGTCAGCGGAAGCTTTATCATCGGCTTCTTTCTCGCGTTCGCTCAGGAGCGTGCGTCGCTCAGCCCATATTGGCGGCTGTTCTTCGCGGTCGGCTTTCTCGGCGGATACACAACCTTCTCCACCTTCGAATATGAGGGAATTCGATTGCTGCAGGAGCGGGAAATGCTCCTTAGTTCAGTTTATCTCATCGGGAGCGTGGTCGGGGGCGGCATAGCCGCCGTCGCCGGGCTCGCGCTGGGTAGTTGGATTTGATTTCGGTGGCCGGTCTCGTCCGGGGCGAGCGACTAAAGATGTAGGTGTTGATGGTGAACTGATGCAGGTTAACGAAATGGGTGCGGTATTGCATTAACTCTGAGTTCCCGTGGCGACCGCCCCTGGAGGGTGCCCAACGCGCGGAGTGTCGGTGCCTCCTGCCCGTTCTGCTCCTGGTCGGTGCGCCCCGGCCGCTTCGATGCGGCAGAAACGGCTGCCCCCGGTCAGTATACAACTCGCAAAACGGCCGGTAGCGGCGCAGCACTTCCTCGAGTGTGGCGAAGGCCGAAGCGGAAGCGCGGGAACAGAAGCTTCCACTGAAACTCTCTGCCGAGTGCGCTTCAGCGATCCCACTCCATCCCAGTCATCGCGCCCACGTATGATATGTCTTGGTCGACGGCCGATACTCGTCGATGCGATGGTTGCCGGTGTCGACCAGCAGCACCCGGTCGGGGCCGTCGGTCACGATGCCGGCGGGCTCGCGCGCCGGAACGCATACCGGGTCGTGGCAAGTGTATTTGCCTCCATCGAAGTCCGCCACCTGATGCTGTTTGAGCTCCAACTCGCGAATTGCGCTGTTGTAGGTGTCGGCGACGAGGACACGATCGCCGTCGATCGCGACGCCGAGCGGATGCTGCAAGCGCGCGGTGCGGAAGTCGCCGTTGATCCATCCGAAATCGAACAGCCCTTTGCCGACCAGCGTCATAATTTGCGGCAAATTTTGCGGATCGTCCGATAGCGTGATGGCGCGCACAGACGAACTCTCGCTATCCGCGAGATAGAGTGTGTTGCCGTCGCTACTCAGCGCCAGCCCGCTGGGCTGCGCGAGTGATGCGGTCGCGGCACGTCCATCGCGGATACCTTCCTCGCCGGTGCCCGCAAGGGCCGCGACGGTGCCGCTCTTCAAGTCCAGCACGCCGATCTGATGCGTTCCCGCATTCGCGAAGAAGAGTTGGTCGCCCTTGAGCGCGAGGTCCCACGGCGAGGCGAGCGCGGTCGTGCGCCCGGGCGACGCATCGCCAAGCTGCATTCCGCGCTTACCGGTTCCGGCCAGCGTCGTCACCACGCCCGACGCGAGATCGATCTTGCGAATCGAGTTGTTCTCGGTATCCGCGACGTAGATCGCATCGCTCGATGCGGTCAGTCCTTGGGGATGATGAAACTGCGCGTGCGCCGAGGGTCCATCATTCGACCCGACCTCGCCGCTGCCGTAGCGCGCGAGTTCTTTTCCGGAATCATCGAGCAGGACGACCTGATTGTGGCCGCCGTCCGCGAGCGCCCATCGCTTTGATGATCCCGGAACCGGCTTCAGCTTGCCGGGAAATAGAAAGCGTCCTTTCGGCTCTGGCTTGATCGCGAGGTCGAGCGCGGCCGGTTTCAGCACGCCGGATTTCTCGGAATCCGCGACCGCCTTGTCGAGCGCCGCGATCATGCGCTCAGGATCCGGCTCGCCGGGAATCATCCCGATAACCTTTCCGTCGGCGCCGATGACCACCAGCGTCGGCCACGCCTGCACGCCATACGCGCGCCATATAGTCATCTCGGGGTCGTGAATTATCGGATGGCGGATGTCGTAGCGTGCGATCGCGTCGCGCACGCTGGCGGCGCGTTTCTCATTCGCAAACTTCGGCGAATGCACACCGATGACGACGATCTTGTCGGGCCATCGCTCCTCGACGCGTCGTAACGTGGGAATAATCTGGATGCAGTTGATACAGCCTTCGGTCCAGAAATCGAGAATGACGAGGCGTCCGCGCAGGCTCGCGATCGGCAGCGGCTTGGCGACGTTGAACCATTCGAGTCCGGGCCGGGCAATTTCAGGTGCGTCCATTTGCGCATAGCTCCGCGTGGCGGTTGCGATTGTGAGAACAGAAAGTAGGATGGTGAGCCATCTGATTTTTCTCATCGCGTTATCAGAATTGTATCATGCCTTCTTTCTTTTCCGGGCCATTTTCGGCGGTTGCTTCTTCCCTCCTGTCCGAAGATCACGCAGGCCATTCGCGCTCCAGGAACGATGCCATTTCATTCTCCACCCGCGGCGGGAACGATAGGCCATAGCGCTCGAATGCCGCGCGCCCGAGTGCGCAGATTTTCCGGAAAATCTCCGTATGCGACGCGCGCATCGCCTCCCGATCGCCCGCGCCCACTGCGGCGACAGCGCGCTCCATCAGTCCCTTGTATTCCGCATATTGATCCGGCGTGAGCATCTTCGCGCGGGTGAACATGTTGCGATGAAACGCGCGCCGATCGTGTTCCAGCAGCATCAACGGAACCACACCGGTCTCGACGAGTACGATTGCGCCAAACAGAAACGTGCTTTGCTGGCCGCGCGCCAGCAACCGCACCGGCCAGGTCGCGCCCTGCAGAAATCCCAGCACGTGGTTTTCGAGTGCGCGGGCGATCGCGGCGTCGCCGAGGTCGTCGCCGATGCGCAAGCGCGAGAAAATCGCGTCCGGACCCCATAGCCGCTTAACCGCGACGCGCTGCTTGGCTTCGAGCTTGCTCTCACGTTCGAAGAAAACGTCGAGCTTCACCGGCCCCTCGAGCAAACATCCGATGCCGAAGACGCCCATCACGTCGGCGGCGGCGAGAATTGGCGTGACGCGCGCGATGAAGTCGCGCCGGTTCGGCCAGACCTCGTCCCACGCGCTGTCGGCGACGCATAGGTACAAATCGATATCGGAGAACGAGTCGGCGGAGTTGTCGGCGAGGCTGCCCTCGAGCCATCCGGCGAGGACGCGCGGATCGGCGGAAAAAATCGCAATTGCTTTCTCGATGGTCTCCCGGCGGCGAATCGCAAAAGGAACTTCTTCATTCATGCGAGGAGTTTGGCGGTCCTCGCGCGGGGTTTCCAGCGCTCGGAACTGCGATGCCGCGATTTGACGCGACGGCATCCATGGTCATATTCACACGACATGGGAGCACGAACCGGCAAGGAAT
>DATGKG010000223.1:0-2248 GCA_035294805.1 Binataceae bacterium (SeqCode)
TCAGGATCTGCGATCTCCAGTTCGATCAGCCTATTGGTAAATGGAAAACCGCGTGGCATCAAGCGCTCAGGCTTGCAAAGGTCAAGGCCCGATGGCATGACCTTCGGCATACCCTCATTTCGCGTCTCGCTGAGAATCCGAATGTCTCGGAGGAGACCATTCGGGCTATCGCGGGTCACGTTTCAGCCGCCATGCTGCGCCGGTATTCGCATATCCGCGCGGATGCCAAGCGGCTTGCCATCCAAAGCCTAGAAGAACTCAATTCTGAGACGGATAGGGTACAGAATTGGGCACAGTCGGAAGCCGATGAGTTAGCTCTACTCCAAGCGGAGTCAATAAAGGTCTTGAATTGATTGGTGTTTTTTTTGGTGGAGCTGAGCGGGGTCGAACCGCCGACCTCTTGAATGCCATTCAAGCGCTCTCCCAATTGAGCTACAGCCCCACGCCGGCAAGCTTCGTTGCGGGTGACTTTTCAGCTAAGCCGAACAGGTCCACCGAGTCAATCTACGCCTGCGCGCGCGTGAGCAGCTCTTTGGCGGCGCGGCGGAATTTGTCGGAGACTTCGGCGCCCCCCAACATTCGCGCGATTTCGTCGGTGCGCTCAGTTTGTTCGAGCTGACGCACCACACTTCGCGTCGCGCCGCGGCGCTCTTCCTTCTCGACATGAAAATGGCGATCGGCGAACGCCGCGATCTGCGGCAGATGCGTGACGCACAATATTTGATGATACTTCGCCAGCTCCCTGAGCTTGCGCCCGACCACCTGCGCGATCTCGCCGCCGATGCCAGCGTCGACCTCGTCGAAGATCATCGTCGCGATGCCGCGCCGTTGCGCCTCCAGCCGCTTGAGCGCGAGCATCACGCGCGATAGCTCGCCGCCCGAGGCGATTCGCGCCAGCGCCATCGGAGGCTGTCCGAGATTCGGCGATAGATGGAACTCGACGGTGTCGATGCCGCTCGGGCCCATCGCGATGTTGTGGCGCATCAGCGTGCCATCGCCCGATGCGACCGTATCGAGACGCGCCTCGAACACCGGCGCGCGCATCCCGAGCGTCTTCAGCTCGGCTTCCATCTTGCGCTTCAGCTCGGCAGCGCTGCGCTTGCGCTCGGCGCTGAGCTTCTTCGCCGACGCGAGGAGATCGTCGAGCACGCGATCGAGGTCCTCCTGCGCCTGATGCTTCGATACCTCGACATTCTCCAGCTCGGCGATTTCGGCGCGCGATTTTTCCAGCGTAGCAATTGCTACATCGAGCGAGCCGCCGTACTTGCGCTTGAGGCGCGTGAGTTCCTGCAGGCGCGCGTCGATATCTTCGAGGCGCGCCGGATCCGCCTCGATGCGATCGGCATACGCGCGCAGCGCATGCGACGTCTCCTCGAGGTTGGCGCGCGAGGCGCGCAGCGTCTCCAGCGGCGCGGACAAAGTGCCATCGAGTCCGGCGGCCTCGGCGAGCAGCGCCTCCGCCTTGGCTATGATGTCGAGCGCGGCGCCTTCCGCGCCGTAAAGCATTTCCTCGGATTCATGTGCGGCGGCGGAAAGTTTCGCGGCGTTGGCGAGCACGACGCGCTCCTTCAGGAGATCCGCATCTTCGCCAGGGATGAGTTCTGCTTTTTCCAATTCGCTCACGCGAAATCGCGCGAGGTCGAGCAGGTCGGCGCGTTCGCGCTCGCGCCGGATCAGATCGTCGAGGCGCGCCTTGCAATTGAGCGCCTGCTGATGGCGCTCGCGATATTGCGCGAGAATATTTTCGACGCCCGCGAAGCGATCCAGCATCGCCTCATGACTTTCGGCGCGCAACAGCGACTGGGCCTCATGCTGGCCGTAGACCTGCACCAGCGCGGGGCCGATGCGCGAGAGGGTTTGCACCGTCGCCATCTCGTTGTCGATGAGGGCGCGCGAGCGGCCACCCTCCGCGATGACGCGGCGAATCACCAGCTCACGCTGATTCGCATCGGGCTCCGGGAGGCCTTCCAACGCGAGTTCGCCTTCCAATTCGAACAGCGCCTCGACGACGGCTTCCTTGGCGTCGGTCCTGATGACCTCGGGCGAGGCGCGTCCGCCGAGCAGCAGCCCGAGCGCGCTCAGGATGATGGTTTTTCCGGCCCCGGTTTCGCCCGACAGGATGTTGAGGCCGGGGCAGAACTCGAGGGCCGCTTCCTCGATAATCGCGAAGTTGCGGATTCTCAGTTCGGCCAGCATCGCGCGGTCAACCCCAGTGCAGTTTGTCGCGCCAGATTTCGAAGTAGGGATG
>DATGKG010000224.1:0-7434 GCA_035294805.1 Binataceae bacterium (SeqCode)
TTGCGCCGAAGCGCCGCACCGCATGCGCGTACAAATCCCACACTTCGTCGCGCACCGGATGGTCATGCGTATCGAGCAGGTAGGCGCCGTGATCGCTGTGTCCCGCAAGGTGAAACTGGATCACCCGCTCGCGCGGGATCGCATCGATGTAGGTGCGCGCGTCGAAGCGATGGTTGAACGCGCTCACGAAAATATTGTTGATGTCGAGCAGGATGCCGCAGTCGGCGCGCTCCGCGATTTCCGCGAGGAACTGCCATTCGGTCATCGTCGAGTCGCGAAACGCCATGTAGCTGGAAACATTTTCGATGAGAAGCGGACGCTCGAGGAAATCCTGCACCTCGCGGATGCGCGCGGCGACGTGCGCAACGACTTCGTTCGTATACGGCAGCGGCAACAGATCGTGCAGATTACGCCCGCCGACACCCGTCCAGCAAAGATGATCCGATATCCACGCCGGCTCGCATCTTTGCGCGAGCGCTTTCAATTCGCGCAGATAGTCGCGGCGCATCGGATCGGTCGATCCGATGGACATCGATACGCCATGCATCACCACCGGGTAGCGCGCGCAGACGGCCTCGAGAACTTCGAGCGGACGCCCTCCCGCGACCATGAAATTCTCGGAGAGGATTTCGAACCAATCGATGCGCGGATGATTTTCGATGATGTGCACATAGTGATCGCGCCGGAGTCCAACGCCGAAGCCGAGAAATGGAAAATCGCTGCGCTTCATCGCTTGCAACGCCTTACAATTCAGCGAGCGCGGCTTTCAGGCTTTCCGCCATGCGGTCCTTGCCCGCCTCGCTTTGATCGAGTCCGCGCTGATGCGTCCAATGCGGATAGAGATGCATGTGGTAATGAGGAACTTCCTGACCGGCCGCCACTCCGTTGGATTGCGCGATGTGGATACCGTCCGGTTTGATCGCCGCGCGCATCGCCTTGGCGATTCGAATCGCCTCACTCATAACGGCGGCGCCTTGTTTGTCGCTGAGCGTGAAGATGTCCTCGACGTGCTCGACGGTGACCACCAGCGGATGGTTATCGAGCGAGAGAAAAACGATCACTTCGTGGTTGCGATCGAGGATACGTCCGGGAATTTCACCGCGAATGATCTTGCAGAAGATGCAGTCGTCGCTCACCGAAATACTCCCGACAGGTGGATCGTTCTAAAGATGACACGCGCGCCGGCGACTGCCAACGCGCGTGTCTTTACGATCGCGCCGATCGCGCAACGCTGACTACTTCTCGACCGAACCGCCGGCCTTCTTGCACGATGCCTCGTCGTCGGTCATGACGTAGCCCTTGCCCTTGCATGCGTTCTGGCCTTTGCAGCTGCTCGCAGCGCTCTTGCAGGCGCTCTGGCCCTTGCATGCGTTGCCGCCCACGCACTTGACCTGCGATGAGGCCGCGCCCGAGCTCGAGCTGTCGGCGGCGAAGGCGCTGCCGACAAACATCAACGCAACCGCGGTCGCCAGAGCCGCACCGGTAATTCCTGTTCCTTTGCGCATAAGATCCTCCTTCCAACCTTTGGCGCCTCGCGCCGCTTGAGAGTTAACGATTCGAATCGTCCGCCGGACGATCCGGCGGACGAACCGAATGAAGACGCACCGCATTATGCGGTCGGTACTTGCCTCAATAAACCGGCCAGGTCGCTCCGATGTTCCATGGTACGCGCGAAGCCTGCGTACGGATTGCCGGCCGCGCCCGCCATCGCGGTAATTTAGGCCATATAAACGGCCATTTCCACGATTGCGATACGAAAGAACCAAAGCCATCCAGGATTCTACGGACCGTCGCAAGGACGGCCCCTACCGTTTCGAGGTCGGGATTAAGGGGGAACTTTTCCGCCTGCCTCGCGATTTTACAAAGAGGGGATGCTATGTTCCTAAACTCTCTATATGGCAGTGAAGCGCGACAGCGGACGCAGTACCCGCGAGTCATTCGAACGCGAGGTGATGCCGCATCTCGATTCGATCTACTCGATGGCGCTGCGGCTTGCCCGCAATCGCGAGGATGCCAACGACCTGCTGCAGGACACTATCCTGCGCGCGTACCGCTTTTTTCATCAGTACACTCCGGGAACCAACTCGCGCGCATGGGTCCTGACCATCCTGTTCAACAACTTCCGCAATGGTTATCGCAAGAGTGGCCGCGAGCAGGTCAGCCAGTCCGAGGACCAGTTTACCGAGCGGCTGGAGGCGGAGAGCCTGGCCGCTGACCAGTCGCGCAGCGATCCCGAATCGCTTGCATTCGCGGATGTGATGGCGCCGGAACTTACCGCGGCGCTGGATGCTCTTCCTGAGGAGTTTTGCGTGTCACTGCTGCTGGTCGACGTCGAAGAGCTGAGCTATCGGGAGGTCTCGGAGGTTCTGTCGGTTCCGGTGGGCACCGTCAAATCTCGAGTATCGCGTGGACGAAGCCTACTGCGTGAGACATTGTTGAATTCAGTTCAAAGGAAGGGATTAAAACGTGCTTGACTCCCGCACCAGTGGCCATCTTACTAGTCGCAACGCGCATAAAACTTATACCGCGGAAATAATTTGAACCATCGCGAATATATCGAGGATTTCCTTTCGGCGCATGCTGACGGCGAGTTGAGCGGCGCCGATTTGCGCGTGGCCGAGGAACATGTCGCGTCATGCACGCAATGCGCGGCGCGGCTCGAGCAGGAACGCGCGCTCAAGGCGCTGGTGCGCACCCATGGCCGGGCAGAGCTGCCGTCGACGGTGCAGACTAAGCTGATGGCGCTGCTGGCCGAAGAAGCTGCGCGCGGCGAAGGCGCACTAGAGCAGCAACCGGACACACGCCGGGGACCCTCACGCGAGGGCGGTCCGCACACGTTGCGCCGCCCCGCGGTATGGATACCGGCAGCGATCGCCGCGTGCCTCGCGATCGCATTCGTCACAGGGCGCCAGATGGGATATTTCGGGGGCGATTCGGTCCGTGTCGTCTATCATCAAGGCGGCGTGCGGGATTTCGACATCGCAACGGCATACTTCGCGAAACTCGATCGCAACTTCCATCCTAATGTCCCGTCCGATTCCTATGGCGACATCGCGGGCGCATACGTCGACGCGCATATGCCGGGCTATCTGTGGAACTTCAATGGCTCGGGCTTGCGCCTGGTGGGCGGCAGGCTCGACAAGTTACCCGACGGACGGATGGCGACATTCACGTTGTACAAAGGCAGCGGGAACTCGCTGATGTGCATCCGGTTCAAGCGGTCAAGCCAACGGCTGCCGCCGGGTTCGGTGCACGCGATGGCCGGCCATCTGTTCTACAGTTATTATGGATACTCCATCTGTTATAGCTACTCGCCAATCGGCAACTTCGTATGTCTGCTGATAACGCGCCAGCCGGTCAACCAGCTGCTGGAAAACGTCGAGTACGCCTCCGAGTAGGATTTCTCTTCATTCGGCCCGATAGTAGCGTCCGGGCGTGGTTCCGAGCACGGATGCGAATGCCTCGATAAAGGCGCTGGTGCTATCGTAGCCGGACTCCAGCGCCGTCGCGGTTACGCTCTCGCCGCTTGCGAGCAGGCGCACTGCATGCAGCAGGCGCGCCTGCTGGCGCCATCGCCCTAGCGTCATATGAGTATCGGTATGAAACACGCGCTCGAGCGTGCGACAGCTCGCGCCTCCGATTTTCGCGAGCGTGGCAAGCGTCGCGCGATCGCCCGGGTTATCACGAATACGAATCGCGACGCGCAGCGCGCGCGGATCGCGCGGCATCGGCAATTCCAGTGGAAGCGTCGGCAGCACGCGCAACTGGTCGAGCATGAACTCGACCAGCCGCCGATGCTCCGCGATGTCGCCGCTTAGCGGCCCCAGCGCCACTGCGCGCAGAATCAGCTCGCGTAGCAGTGGCGACACCTCGATCACGCAGCATCGATGAGGAAACGTAGTCACCAGCGTTGGCAAGAAATAGATGGTGCGCATCGAGACCTTGCCCGACATCGCGATCGAATGGCCGACACCGGCGGGAATCCAAACGGCGCGATTGGGCGGCACGACCCACGTCCCTTCGTCGGTTTGCACGCTCATCACGCCTTCGGACGCGTAGGCGAGTTGCACCCAGTCGTGTGAATGGCGGTCGAGGATCGCGCCCGAGAGATATCCGGCAGCCAGGCTACGAACGAGGAAGGGCTGGGCGGTTTGTCGCATTTTCAGTATTTGATGGCATAATTGCGCAAGTGCGTCGAGGGTAAAAGCGCTTATATCGTGCAACGGAGGGTATTTTTTATCATGAACAATCTTAGACACTTCGCGATCCCTGCCGACGATGTCGAACGCGCCAAGCGCTTCTATGAGCGGGTCTTCAAATGGCGCATCGAAGCGTGGGGCCCGCCGGACTTCTATCTCATCTTCACCGACGAGGCCGACAAGCCGCACGGTTCGATCGACCGGCGCGACGACCTGGCGGCGGCGCGCAGCGAACAAACCGAGAAGGGTCGCGGCGGCATCGGATGGGAATGCACCATCGCGGTCGATGACCTTAGCGCCATCAAGTCCGCGATCGTCAAACATGGCGGAAAGATCGTGCACGACGAGCGCGAGATCGTCGGTGTCGGCACGCTGATTCGCTTCGCGGATACCGAAGGCAACATCGCGTGCGCGATGCACTATGTTGTCTGACGCGGAGGCACCATCATGACCCAGTTGGATCACATCATCCTCGCCGTCAACGACGTGAAGAAGAGCATCGAGTTTTACTCCGACGTCCTGGGCCTGAAGTACGACGGCGAGCGCGAGCCATTTTCGGTGATTCGCGTGACGCCACATTTCACCTTGCAGCTCGCGCCGTGGGGAACGAAGGGCGGCGAGCATCTGGCGTTCTCGATGACGCGTGGCGAGTTCGATGCGGCCTTCGCGCGCATCCGCGCCGCCGGCATCGAGTATGGCGATTCGTTTCACGCGGTCGGCAACATGCGTGGTCCGGGCGAGGAATCCGGCGCCGAGGGGACGGGCAAGGCGCTGTACTTCTTCGACCCGAGCAAGCATCTCATCGAGATCCGCCACTACGAACGATAACCGCCGCGACCTTTTGGAGGTCTCACCTCGCGCCTGCTATGCATCGTCAACAGGAGGCGACGTCGATGGATCGTTTAAAAGGAAAAGTGGCGCTGATATCCGGTGGCGCGCGCGGACAGGGCGCCGCCGAGGCGAGGCTCTTCACCGCGGAAGGCGCAAAGGTCGTGCTGGGCGACGTGCTCGACAACGAGGCCCGCGCAACGGCGGAGCAGATCAACAAATCATCGCCCAACAAATCATCCACAAAGTCCGCGATCGCGCTTCACCTCGATGTCACCCGCGCGGCCGACTGGCGCGCCGCGGTCGAGACTTGCGAGCGCGAATTCGGCGGGCTGGACATCCTCGTGAACAACGCCGGCATCGCCAACATGAAGGGCGTGGCGGAAACCAGCGAAGAAGAATGGGACGCCGTGGTCGGCATCAATCAGAAGGGCGTGTGGCTCGGGATGAAGGCCGCGATCCCTGCGATGCGCAAGCGCGGCGGCGGCTCGATCATCAACATCTCATCGATATATGGCCTCATCGGATCGGGCGGCTCGGCGGCATATCACGGGACCAAGGGCGCTGTGCGTCTCCTGACCAAGGCGGCGGCCGTGCAATATGCACCGGAAAACATCCGCGTCAACTCGGTCCATCCGGGCGTCATCAAAACTCCGATGGTCGAAGCGATCGACGAGGAGCTCATCAAGCAGATCACCGCTTTGGCGCCGATGAAGCGCGCCGGCACTGCCGAGGAAGTGGGATACGTGGTGTTGTTCCTGGCCTCGAATGAGGCCTCCTTCGTGACTGGCTCAGAATACGTCGTGGATGGTGGATACACCGCGGTGTGAGTCGCGCTTCGTTGGAACTGTTCCCTTTTGGCGTCTCGCGCTTCGCTGCGCACAGCAGCGAAGCAACGACACTATTATGGAACCTGAGTCGGCCTTGCCAAACCGTCGGCAACCTTCTCGATGTTTCGTGATATCTCTTTAAGAAGGTCCGGCAGTGCTTGCAGCTTCTCGTATGTTAGCGTTACCTCGTCTTCCAAACGTGGCGTTCGCGCGAATTTCTCAGCGCTTGCAACGAAACGAATTTGCTGGCTACGACCGGAGGCGTTTGCGTATTTTACGTATCCACCGTAGTCGTGACGTTCGTTCCTACCGAAGTATTGGATAGTTCCGTCAACAATCGCACTGATCGTTTCGTTGGGTAAGAGAACCGGCACAATTCCGTTGTTACCGAACACTATCGGTTTGCCATGCATGTCAATCGGGGGATCATCCCACTCCACGCAGACGTCATGTGCCGAGCTTCCTCCAAAGTTCTTGATCACAACCAGCAGCAGCCCAGTGCGACTTCTAACATCGAAGTAAGGATACGGGTACGGCTTCTGGGTATCTTCCTGAAGCTCCACTACGCGAGTAGCGATCCAGCCGGAGATTACAGAAGCGAGGACGGCGAGCGCGCCAGCCAGAGCCGATGCAGCTGACAAAGCTGTCGTATCGGGCGACTTTCCTGGAGACGAGAGCACAAACCACTGAACAGCTACGGAAACTATGATGACCAACGAGACTAGCGCCACAAGAACCAAGAAACTCCTGATTAGCCATCGCATAGGCCTGCTCTCCTCCTTGGCGAGAGTTTCGTGATTCTTTCAACGAAGGAATGGAAAGGCGCTAGGGACTATTCACGGATTCGATATTCAACAGCTTGTGAACTACCGATGCCCGTTCGCAGCGTGCTCGTTAGCATCGAACAGATGCAACTGATGCGCGTGCTGGTCGCGCGGAATCTCAATCGGATACTTGCCCGTGAAGCACGCGTCGCAGAAGCCCTCGCGCCCTTCCTGGAACGAATACAGTCCGTCCCAGCTCAGGTAGCCCAGCGAATCGGCGGTGATGTAGCGGCGGATGTCCTCGATCGAATGACTCGATGCGAGCAGTTCCTCTTTGGTCGGCGTGTCGATGCCGTAAAAACATGAGTTGGTGGTCGGCGGCGCTGCGATGCGCATGTGGACCTCGCGCGCGCCGGCCTGCCGCAGCATCGGAATGACCTTGCGCAGCGTGGTGCCGCGCACAAGAGAATCCTCGATCAGCACGATGCGCTTGTCGCGCAGCAGTTCCGCCACCGGATTGAATTTGATCTTCACGCCGAAATGGCGAATCGACTGGCGCGGCTCGATGAACGTTCGCCCGATGTAGTGGCTGCGCACCAGCGCCATCTCAAACGGCAGTCCGGACTCCTCTGAATAGCCAAGCGCGGCTGCAGTTCCCGAATCGGGAACCGGCACGACGATGTCCGCCTTGGCCGGACATTCGCGCGCGAGCGCCCTGCCCTGATGCTTGCGCACCGAATAGACATTGCGCCCGTAGAGCAGGCTGTCGGGGCGAGAGAAATACACATACTCGAAGATGCATCGCTTGGTCGG
>DATGKG010000225.1:0-12210 GCA_035294805.1 Binataceae bacterium (SeqCode)
GTTTCGATGGGACCAGTCGTTTCAATCGATGCAGCATGGGCAGGAAACGACCAACTACGGCTCCGGCAAAGGCATCGAGCTCATCCCGTGGGAAACGATCGAGATCATTCTCGGCATTCCGAACTATGTGTCGCACGAATATCCCGGCAAGGCTGGAGTGGCGAATCGAGGTACCGACGACTTCGGCGATTGGACCGCGCTCATCAAGTATCGGATCCTCTCGGCGAATGAAGAGAACGGAAACTACATCCTGACCGCATTCATGGGCTTCACCGCGCCGACCGGGCCGGTTGGAAACAGCCAGGGACACGCGCTGTTCACGCCGACCATCGCGGCCGGCAAGGGCTTCGGCGACTTCGATGTCCAAAGCACCGCCGGCATTACTTTACCCAACGGCGGGGAGGACCGCCTCGGCATGCCGCTGGCGTGGAATACAGCCTTTCAGTACCACCTGCTCGACATCCTGTGGCCCGAGGTCGAGGTAAACTACACCTGGTTTCCCAACGGCGAGCACACCGGAAAAAATTCGGTCTTCATCACGCCAGGACTGATTCTCGGACGGTTCCCGATTTGGCAGCGTGTGAAGGTGAATATCGGCACGGGATATCAGCAGGCGGTGACGAGATATGCGATGTATCACAACGCCTGGATCATCACGGGACGCATCACATTTTAATTCAGATGAACATCGACAAGAGGCCCGCCGCGATGAGCGCGCCGGCCCAGATCAGATCGAGATTGATCCAGGCGCTGCGCAAAATTGCGAGGCCGACTTTTTCGTAAACTACAATCGCGATCGTCCCCATCACTACCAGCATCGCCGAAGTGTGAACGATCGCGACCAGCGCGCCGGTGATGAAAGTGGTGCCGAGATTCGGCATCGCATGATGGTGATGCATCATCGCATGACCCATCGGCATCACATTCATCAGAATGGGAAACAGCATCAGCCCCGCGCCATGCGCCGACGCCATCAGAAATGACCATAGCCCGAGTTCCGCGGCGTTGACGCGCATCGCAACCCAGCGCGGATGCGCGCGCGGCCAGATGAGGCGGAACATTCCGAATGCAATCAGCACCGCCGCTCCGCCATAGCGGATGTAGTCGGGGTTGAACGATGTCATCCGCAATCCGCCGACCAGCGCGACGACGGTTGCGATCGAGAGGAGATGTCCGATGGCGATCGGGAGCAGCGCCCACAGTACGCGCGCGCGGCTTTTATCCTGTAGTCCGAGCGCGACCGCGAATAGCCATCCCATCGAGGGATCGACGCCGTGATATGCGCCCAACATCGCGACGGCGACCCACGGCCACACGCCGCTTCCGTCGGTCACGGATAGCAATACGAATCGGACGAGGCGTCGCCGCCTTCGAGGCGAATCTGATGCGGCCGCTCGCCTTCGAAGGTCAGGAAAAACTTCGGATCGAGCGCGAGCCCGCCCGCCGGATTCGCATCGAGCTTCGCGACCCATCCGCGCAATCCTTCGGGATAGAACTGCTCGTCCCACGCGCCGTAGAGCGAATTGCTCAGGTAGATGCGTTTGCCATCGCGGCTCAACTCCAGCATCTGCGCGCCACCGTTGAGCGGCCCCGACTTGGGATGCTGCGCGTGCGAGGTGATGCCGCCCAGCCGCACCGTACCGGTGAGTTTCGGATGAAATGGATCGCTCACGTCATATTGACGGAGATCGCCGGTGCCATAGCACGAAGTGTAGAGAAATTTGTCATCGAGGCTGAGGTTGATGTCGGTGATGAGGGGCGGCACCGCTTTGAACGGCTTCAGCGCAGGCGGCAGCTTATCCGGATCGGCGGGCTCGGCCGGTACCTCGAGGACTTTCTGAATCGCCCAGTTGCCGCTACTCGCCTCTCGATGCCACAGCCATACCGACGCGGAGAGATCCTTGGTCGAGATGACAACGCCGCAGAAGCCATATTGCTTCGTGGGATCGTGCGCGGGACGCAATTCAAGGGCCATCTGGTTTTCCGCCCCAATGTCGAGGCTCTGCAGGTGGCGGCGCTTGCGCAAATCCCAAATATGTACGACATGTCCGTATTTTCCGCCCAAAAGAAGATCGGGGTTGATACCGTTCTCGATCATGTTGGGCGTGCCCCATTCGCTGGTCACCGCGACGTCCCATCCGAGGTGCCACCAGAAATCGTAAGCGAGCTGCTGCGGCCCGCGATCGACTTCCCAGCGTCCGAGCACATCGAAGCTTTCGTGGTCGAGCAGAAAAATTCCGCCCGGTCCGTTGCCGTCGGGCGCTCCCAGCGCGCTCACGTAGATCGCGTCGGGTCCGCAATGAATCGTATGCGGTCGGCTGTAGCCGGTTTTCGACGCGATCTCCTCGGGCTCAATAGTGCGCACGATGCGCGGGTTTCGCGCGTACGGCTTAGTATCGATGATGTAGATGCGCGAGGACCGCAGTCCGGGCACGACCAGGTATCTTCGCTCAACGTGAGGATGCGGCGCGTAAGGGCATAGCGCGGCGCTGCACGCGTTCCATCCGAAGTGATGAAGCTCGTCGCCGACCTTCGGCATCTCGATTCGCCCCACGACTTTTCCATAGCTGCTTTGCTTCGGATCGAGATCGACCGCGCATAGCGCGTCGGGCTTTTTCCGCTGCGGATCGAAGGTAACGACGTAGGCGAGGCTCTCGGGCGGCGCCGCCATCGCCATGCGAGCCGAGGGGTAGAAAGTTGGATCAGGTTTCCAAAGCGCCATGCGAATGCTCCTGCGACGTGGTGATCGCGGAGATTACTACATAAGCGATTTATGACAAGGCGTGCGGTGCGCGCGTCATCCGAGGTGCATGGCAGTGGCGTCGGCCGGAACATCTTCCGGTTCGTAGCGCTCGATCTGGTCGGGAATCGCCTGCGGCTGCAGCATCGGTGCGAAGGAATCGCGATAAGCCCATCCGAGCGAAGCCTCGAAGGCCGTCAGCATCATTGCGAGCGGCAATCCTGCGGGCGCGAGGAAGACGTGGAAGAGAAAAATGTTGACGATGATTGGCGCGAGCAGCGTGAGCGCCAAGGGGACGTATAGTCCGCACAACAAGAGCGCGCCCGCGGTTGCCTGCGTCACGTAGAGAAGCGGCAGCATATAGCCGGTAGCGGCAAGGCCGAGGAAAAATTCCAGCGCCGGATTGCCCATCCGCACTTGCGGAATGAAATGCACGAAGCCGTTGAGCCCAAAAGCGAGGAAACAGAAGCCGAATACCCGCTGTACCAGACTGGTCGGATTTACCATCGCCTCACCTCCACAATGACGTAATTCACTACCAAGTGTAATGATTGGCCGGAGCGAGACAAGGCCGGATTACGTCGCGCCCGCCGAATGCGAAGCGGCTCCTGTCCCGAAAGACAAGAGCCGCATCCGCCGTATCCCCCTGGCTGGCCAATTACGATGAGTGGGTAACTCCCCTCCTGATCACCCGCTGCATCCGGTTACCCCCGGCAGCCATCACTACCAATCTGTTCCGCGAGGCGTCTTTTCACACCCACAGTTTCCCATTCCCCCGAAGAGAACACGTAGTGCCTGAGCTGATTAAGGAGGCGGCGCTCCGTCCCATCCATCAAATCATCGAGCTTGACTGCGAGTCGGCAGAGCGCCTTACCCGCGGACGAGATCTCGGCGTCGGAGCCGTCCTCGAACGATACCGAAGCGACCTCGCGCGCGAGCCCGCGAAGTTCTACGTAGCGTCTCTTAAGAATGTCACACGCTGCCGGCGAGCCAATCGCGCTAGCGGCGCTCCACGGCATCGCATCTTCGATGAAAAGATGATCGGCGAGCAGCGCGCGGATGATCTCCCACGACTGCTCCGCGCGTTCGCGCATCTCGTCATCGCGCGGATTGAAGCTGAGCACGACTCCCGCGATCGAGGCGTCGAGCAGCCGCGCATCGCGCGACAAGGTTCCCCACTCCATGCGATTTAGCGCGGGATGGCGGAAATCATTGCGAATGAAGCCTATTGGGTTCGGATTCGATCTTGCCGAGCGCGTCGCAGTTTCGAGCATGGCAGCCTCCGTCGGTACGCGATCAGCTTCAAATGCACCGAACGTGCCAGTGTCAGGTGATGTCTGAATATGGGAGAAAGTTCGTGAACGGAAGGCTATTCGCATGATTCGGACAGATTTTGGCCCCGAATCGATGCGCCAATGTGTCCCGATCGGATACAACTTGGACCGCTTGCGAAGGAAACAAACTGGCATATCGTAAAAGGACATTCGCGCCAACTGACAGTAACATCCGACCTATGCTACCGCCATTGCGCGGTACGCTGGACGTTCATGCCCGCCAATTACTTTTCCGCGAGGTAGAACTGCACCCACAGGAGCTGGTCGAGTGGGCTATTGCGAAGGCGGGATTCAAGCCATTGTTCGAAGCGAAGGGCTGCGCTCCCGAGGAACTCTGCTGCAACCGGCAAATACACTCCACTCTTGAAATGTTTCGTTATCCTGAAGCCGACAGCCTCGAGTTCGGCGGTGATCCGCTTCTGTGACAGGAGGCTGCAATGGCCGGTCTCGAGAACCTCCTCGCCGTATAACCATCTCAACACCGAAACGATTCCGGGTTTGAAGGCAATTTTGCCGGCTAGCTCGAGCGGGCTCCAAGGCTGGGGTGTCGATAGCAGCAAAGTTCCCCCGGGTCTCAGCAAACGATACATCTCCGCCAGCGCCTTCTGCCATCCGGTGATGTGCTCGATAACCTCACTGCACAATATTAAGTCGAACTGATCATCGTGGAGCGTGGAGCCTGTGATGTCGTCTGGAAGCACGCGTAGATTAGGCAGAGTTTCCGAGAGTGACCTTCCATGGTCGAGGAAGGCCGGTTGCAGGTCGACCGCCACCACTTCGGCGTACAACTCGGCCAGAAAAGGAAGGTAAACTCCCGAGCCGAACCCGACCTCAAGCGCCTTCCCACGCTTCTCGTGGCTGTTGCGGCGTAGCTCGCCGATGATCCAGTCCCGGCGGGTGCAATGAAGCCATCGCCGGGTCGGGTTTTTCGAATTATAAAGCGTCTTCTGCAGACGCAGTATCTCTGGCTCCACGTCTATCTACACCGTACTTGAGGCATTGCCGTTACAACGGTGGTGAACTGTTACACTGTCAGTGGAAAAGACTTGGCAGAATGGTTCATTGCTCAACTTGTAAACCTACCGAAGACGGCAATACGCCGTAATAGTATCAAAAAGGAAGATTAGGCCCAAAATAGGCACGACCTTTAGCGCTCCGCGATCGAGGGAGCCCGCGCCATGGCCTCCGCGGACAACTCGGAAGATGCTCGCACGGCCGCGCGCTTGAGGCCCGCGCGGTCGAATACCACCACCAGCTTTCTCATGAAGGTGTTACCCTTGGGGGCTCCGGTCAAGAGCCTTGGGAAGGGGAAGTAGACCTCGGCCGCCTCGATGCGGTAGTCAGCAATGAGCGGCTGCAAGGCCGCGTACGATCCGACCACACCGACCTGGATGCGGTCGTTCGCCCACGGTCCGAGGATGAGGCCGTCCTTCGTGTACACCTCGTTATCCACCGCCCAGCTACGCGGGAGCAGACCCGCCATCGCGGCGCGCGAGGGCGTTAGCGTCTCGGCAGGCGCGCCCGTCGCGAGGTACTTGTCCGCCGCGACCATCAGCCAATCGAAGCGATCGCGATCGTAGTGTCGCTCGAGCTCCAGCGGCTCTAAGACTCGATATTGTGCAATTTTGTCAGCCGCGACCTGATAGATGACCACCTCGCCGACGCGCGTGGGCGGGAGGCATAGATCGTTGAGCATCGCGAGCACCGGCCAGTACTGCGAGGCATGCCCTTCGGGCACGATGACAGCGCCGACATCGTGCGCCGCGAAAAACGCGCCGAGCTGAGTCGCCGGATGCGGTATGTCGATGCCCCAGTAAAATGCATTGACGGCCGGCCACTGCACGAACGCGTCGGGCATCGTGGCGCCGGTGTAACCGCCCGCCATCCGAAAATGGAAATCCGCCGCCGCCTGCCACAGCATCGTGTTGCCGCGATCACCGTATGGAAGGATGACGACCGTCTCGTCCTGAGTGAGGAAGTTCGGCATCGCTTGGGAGGTGAAAAACGGCGGAAGATCGATCGGCGCGGTCCAGAATCGATAGTCGGGATTGGGCAGCATGAAAATCGCGATCGCGATCGCGAGCGCATACTTTGCGATGCTCGATAGTTGCGCGGACGCGAGCACCACCGCCGTCATCACGCCGAGAATCAGGAAGATGTACATCGTCAGGCGCGCCGGCAGCGCACTCTTCATCAGCGGAATGTGCTCGACGATTTTCCACGGCAGCCCAAACAACACGTGCCCGCCCACGCGAAGCCGCGGGCCCAGCGTCGCGATAGCGAGTAGCGCCATCGTGGTGATGAGGACCTTGCCCGTCGGCTTGCGCCATCGCCATCGGACGTAGAGCGCGATAACCACGAGCAGCGGCCATGCGATCCAGCCGCCCGCTTCGGGGCGAAACGTGAAGCGCGCCGCGACGGCTTCGAAAGTCCGATGCACGCCGAACCAGTTGGAGTCGGTGGGGATCAGAAAATTGAGCAGGTCGGTCGAGACGCCGCTCGCCGAGACCATCGCGCTGCGGGGTATGTTGAACGCGAACAGATAATACCAGTACGGCGCCAGCAGCACGGCCATGAGCCCGTAAGCGGCCGCGATTGGAGCGGCGACACCGCGAACCGCGCTGCGCCAGTGCTCGGGGCCGATCGCGAAACCTAACAATAAGGCGATAATTCCTACCGCCGTCAGCGTCGCAAACAGCTCGAGCATGAACAGGAACTGCATCGCGAGCAGCAGCGCCATCAGCGGAGCGAAGACGCGCGGCCGAAGCCTTCCTTCCAACAGCAGCACCGTCAGCAAAATCGCAAGCGGGATCGGAAAGGCGAGAATCAGGTTCAGATGGTTTTGCAGATGGCCCAGAAAGTAGGGCGAGAAACCGAACACATAGCCGCCGACGATCGACGCGCGATTGCCGCCGCTCAGATGACGACATAACAGGAACGCGGTAAACGCCGCGGCAGGCAAGGCCAGAAAGCTGAGCAGATTGTAGGAGGCGACCGGACCGAGCACACGCGTGATCGGCCACGCGAGGATCGCCGCCCCCGGAATCGAAGGCATCCACGCGAGGTTGAGCCCGTCCGGAGCCCATACCGCGCGCGACAGAAACGGATTGAGGTGATTTGCCAGCGCGTGCGGAAACCACGCCAGGCACCACACCAGCACCGACGGGTCGTGACCGGCGCCATTGCTGACGATACGGCCGGTGAAGTCGCCGAGCAGTCCGCGTCCGACGACGATATATGCCGCGCCGAGATAGATGGTGATCGCGGCCGCGGTTCCGAGCGGGCGGCGCAGATTGCCGGGCAGTTGCGCGAGCAGCTTCAACCGCCGAGCGCCTCGCGAGGGTGACTACGCAATGAACTTGAGCGGCAGCTTGCGGAAGCCAAACAGCAGATTAGTCGCGTGTTGGCGCTGCGGCGCTTCATTGCCGCGCGCGATTGATGAAAACCGATCGAGCATCGCATTGAGCATGATGCTCGCTTCCATGCGCGCCAGCGGCGCGCCAAGGCAATAATGGGTGCCCGCGCCGAAACCGAGATGCCTGCTGTTCTCGCGCTCGAGTGAAAACGTATCGGGATCGGGGAACATCGCGGGGTCGCGATTCGCGGCCGCATAGCAGACCGCCGCCTGCTCACCTTCATGGATCGTTCGTCCATCAATCTCGATATCGCGCGTGACTCGCCGCGTGAGCATTTGCACCGGGCTGTCATAGCGTAGGGTTTCTTCGATCGCGGATTCGACCAGCGCACGATCATCGCGCAGCCTGCGCCACAAATCGGGACGATCGACCAGAATGTTGAGCATGTTGCTCATGAGGTTGGTGGTGGTTTCGTTGCCCGCGACCAGCAAAAGGACGCAGAAACCGAGAACCTCCCATTCTTCCAGGCGCTGGCCGTCCACTTCCGCTTCGACCACCGCGCTGATGAGATCGCCGGCGCTTTTTTCCCGGCGTGAGGCCGCGATCTTGCGGAAGTAGTCCATCATCTCCATACCGTTTTTCACGCGATCGGCAGGGGTGAAGTCGCCGCCGTTGAATGCGACCAGCGCATCGCTCCAGCGCCGGAAGGCGGCCTGCTCTTCGCCCGGGATACCGAGCATTCGCGCGATCACCTGCACCGGCAGCGGCATGGTGAACACGTTTACCGCATCGACGGCTGAGCCGGCGGGGATCTCATCGAGCAGTTGACCCGCAACGTCTTTGATCCATGGCACCAGCTCGGCGATCCTGCGCGCGGTGAAGGCTTTGTTGACGAGGCGGCGAAGCAGATCATGGCGCGGCGGATCGTCGGAAATCATTACTAGCTTGGGCGCGACGCTGCCGGCGCCCGGTTGTTCCGATGAAAACGTGGCCGGGTCGCGCAGCGCTGCGTTGACCTGTTCATACTTGAGCAGCATCCAAACCCGGATCTGTTTCTCCTCGCCGTCGAGGAAAATGATCGGCCACTGGGCGACAAAGGGTGAACGATCGCGAAATTCACGATATGCCGGATACGGATTTTCCCACGTCTCGGGTTTGCCGAAGACCTCAGTCAGGGCGGGTTCTTCTATGCTCATAGGAGTTCTCGCGATCACAGGCGAAAGCCTGTGGCATGTAGTTAGCCGCGCGCCGCGAGGGCGGCCGCCGCATCAGTCAGACATCGCTCGGTGGTCGCCCAATCGATGCACGGGTCGGTGATCGATACCCCATACTTTAGCGCCGCGCGATTTTCCGGCAGCGGCTGATTGCCCGCCTCGATATTGCTCTCGAGCATCGCGCCGAGGATGGCATTGCTGCCGCCGCGGACCTGCTCGATGAGCGCCGCGAAGACCTCGGGCTGCTTCGTATAATCCTTGTTGGTCTGCGCGTGCGAGCAATCCACCATAACGCGCGGCTCGAGTCCGGCAGCCGAAAGCATCTGCACCGATTCCGCGATACTGGCGGCGTCGAAGTTCGGTTTCCTGCCGCCGCGCAGCACGATATGCGTATCGGGATTGCCGGTCGTTCGCACGATGCCATTTACTCCGTCCTGCGTGATGCCGAGGAACGAATGCGGGCGGCGCGCCGACTGGATGGCGTTAATTGCTACCTGCAGATTTCCCTCGGTGGAATTCTTGAAGCCGACCGGCATCGAGAGTCCACTCGCCATCTCGCGATGGGTCTGCGACTCGGTGGTGCGCGCGCCGATCGCCGACCACGCAATCAGATCCGCGATATATTGGGGCGTGATCGGATCGAGCGTCTCGGTCGCCGCCGCCAGTCCCATCCGGTTGATGTCGATGAGCAACTTGCGCGCGATGCGCAGGCCCGCGGGGATGTCGCAACTGTCGTCCATATGAGGATCGTTGATGAGCCCCTTCCATCCGACCGTGGTGCGCGGCTTCTCGAAGTACACGCGCATCACGACATAGAGCTGCCCGGCGACCGCATCCTTGAGCTTGCGCAAGCGCTCGGCAAAATCCAGCGCGCATTCGGGATCATGAATCGAA
The DNA here is from genome assembly GCA_035294805.1 of Binataceae bacterium (SeqCode). GTDB lineage: Bacteria > Desulfobacterota > Binatia > Binatales > Binataceae > DATGKG01. The sequence goes on from DATGKG010000225.1 coordinate 9,539, forward strand.
CACGGCCCCACGATGGATAGCATCCGGCGGTCGGTGCCCTTGATGATCCGGCGAATGCTTTCGCGCGCCTCGACCACGGTTGCGACAATCGCCTCATCGACCGGCAGCTGATCCTTGAGCTTGCTGGGCGCGATCAGCGGATCGATCGAAGAGACGCGAATATCCTGTATTTTCCGCATCAGATTAAGGATCCTATTCTTATCGGAAAGGCGCACGATGACAAATGGGTTCGGGTGCGTCGGTCTAATCCTGGTACGGGGGGTCGCGAACGCGAACGGCCGCTACAAACTCGAGGCGCGAAACACCAATCTTGCGGGCACCGGAGCGCGCGGCCTAGTCTTGGTGCAAATCCTCCACATCAATGGATCAGACGCATCCAGATAAGACCGCACTTGCAGCCTCCTCGGGACCGGACGCTGAGATATCGGAAAGCCGGCGCTCCGGACTGTGGCGCGCGCTCGCCGGGATGGCCGTGGCGCTCGCGATTGCGGCCGGCATCGTAACCATCGATCTTTCGCACGAGCTGATCGAGCGGATGGCGCATTATCGATCGCGTATCGCGTCGCTCAATCGCCGCATGAATACGCTGAAGCAAAAGGCGCAGATGGATGAGCAGCGGCTGGCGGACGCACGCGAGGAAATCAAGGAACGCAAGCTGATGGAGTCGAAGGATCGCATCAAGGCGATCCTCATCGCGCCCGATCGCAGGACATTCAAGCTGGTCGCGCCGGCTTCCGGCGAGGGAGCGAGCGCGACGGTGACCATCAGCGCGAAGATGGGCGGCGCGGTGCTGAACGCGCGAGGGCTGCCGGCACCGCCGGAAGGCCAGGTATACGACGCGTGGTGGATGCTGAAGGACGCGCCGCCGGCAAAGGCCGCGGAGTTTCGCAGCGCCGTTGACGGGAGCGCGAACGAGTACCTCGATCCGCCGCCCCAAGGACCCGCGCCCGCGTCGCTATCCATCACGATGGAACCGTCAGAGGGTGGCATCGCGCCGACGGGCGCGGTGAAGTTGCAGGGCAAGGTGCCGGCTGGGGCGGCGGAGGAACGAAGTGGCGGCGCCAAAAAGCATTGAGTGCGCGGGCTATATCCACGGTACCAGCGCGAGCGAGCAAGAGCGCCTCGCGGCGCTCAATCGGCTTACCAATGAACAGTTTGTAGAATTTCTCGACCCGTCATCCGCGCGGCGTATCCTCGAAGTCGGCAGCGGATTGGGAATCCTCGCCGCGAGGGTCGCGCAGTCTGCTCCCGATGCGATGGTGGTCGGAGTCGAACAATCATCGGAGCAACTCGCGCGCGCGACGGCGTCCTTACGCGTGCGATATGTCCGTGGCGATGCGCATCGATTGCCGTTCGTTGCAGGAAGTTTCGACCTCGCGTATTGCCGCTATGTCCTTGAGCACGTGCGCGATCCCGCAATGGTTCTGCGCGAGATGTATCGCGTGCTGCGCGAAGGCGCTTGGATCGTCGTGATGGAAAACGACATCACCGCAATGCGCTACGACCCGCCGTCCGAGGCGTTCGACGAAGTGTGGCGCGCGTTTGCGGAGCTGCAGCGGCGCATCGGCGGCGACGGCCTCATCGGAAGCAAACTCTTCCGCATGCTTTGTGGCGCCCGCTTCCGCGATGTCGAATTGAGCATCCAGCCCGAAGTGCATTGGGCGGGCTCATCGGGCTTCGAGGCGTGGATCGAAAATCAGATCGGCAACCTCCGCGGCGCATACGATGCGCTGATCGAATCGCGCCTCGCATCGCACGCCCGCATCGACGAAGCGATCGCGGACCTGGATGCGCTGCGTATGCGCGAGGACGCGAGCGCGATCTTCTATTGGAATCGCGCGACGGGACGAAAGTAGCTGGCTCTTGAGCACCTCGACCTCGATCTATGGGAGCGACTTCTGGATGGTGTTCGCCGCGACCTTCGCGCTCAACTCGTGCGCCAACCTGTTCGCGTTGTTCCCGCTATGGGTGGTCGATCGCGGCGGCGGAGCAGGCGCGATCGGCGCCATCGTCGCGACCGGGTCGCTATTCGCGCTACTCGCGCGCCCGTACGTCGGCGGCGCGATCGATCGCTACGGGCGCAAGACGACCTCGCTATGGTTCCTCGCGCTCGATGTCATCGCGCTCGCGCTCTACCTGCCGCTGCATTCGCTCGGATGGCCGATCTACGCAGTGCGCGCGATTCACGGCGCGATCGAAGGGACCGCGCGCGTCGCGCTGTTTGCGATGGTCTACGACCTATTGCCCGAAGGACGCCATGGCGAAGGCATGTCGATTTTCAGCATCTGCGGGATGGGACCGGCGGCACTCGCGCCGATGCTGGGCGAGGTGCTCATCCGGCGCGACGGCTTCCGCGCGTTCTTCATCGCGGCGATGGTTCTCATCGCGATCGGCGCGATGCTCACGCGGATGTTGCCCGATGATCGTCCGGCGCATCACGCCGAGCATCGCGATCCGCCGCGCGGCCCGAGTTATGTGGTGCTGATGCGCGACGCAAAGCTGCAACCGCTATGGGTAGTGACGCTGCTGTTCTCGCTGGCGATTTCCGCGCGCCTGAGCTTCGTCGCGCCCTTCGCGTACGAGAAAGGCATCACGACGGTGGGCGGCTACTTCTTCATCTACAGCGTCATCGGCGTCGGCACGCGGGTGTTCGGGCGGCGCATCCTCGACCG
>DATGKG010000226.1:0-12428 GCA_035294805.1 Binataceae bacterium (SeqCode)
TGCGTCCTCTGGCGCGCCGGATGCGGTATGAAGGCGACGCCGGTCCGCAACAGCTACTAAATGATCTTCGCGTCCGCCGGGAAGCCATTCGCGCCAGCTTCGAAAGCTGCTTCGCGCGCGCGAAGCCGGTGATGAGCGACGGCCCGAAGAACGGCGCCATCTCGAAAAACGAATCGCGATCGAGAATCAGCTCCAGCAGGTGGCGCGTGTCGTAACCCTGACGCCGGTTGCGCGGAATGATGCTCAGCAGCTCCTCCTCGCGGCGGTCGGGCTTGTCGTCCGGTTTCGCATACGGCGGGACTTGCCAGATGTTCTGCGGGAAGTACGAAAGATAGCGGCGAATCTGCGCGAATGCCTCGTCCTCGTTCTCCACTTCGTTATCGACGGCGCCGCTCCCGTGTGCATGAATCTCGGCGCCGCCGAGTTCCTCCTTCGTCAGCTCCTCGCCGGTTCCCCATTTGACGACCGGCGGACCCGCGACGAAGAGTTGGCTGCTGCCGCGCACCATCACCGAGAAATGTGACGCCGCCACGCGCGCTGCGCCGATGCCCGCGACCGAACCCATGCATCCGGCGATGACGGGGACCTCGCCGAGAATTTTCACGATGACCTCGAAGGTCGCCATCTCGGGGACATAGGTGCGCTTGAGGGTTTCGAAGCTGCGCACGCTGCCGCCGCCGCCCGTGCCGTCGACCAGCCGGATGATCGGGATGTGCAAATCCTGCGCGATGCGTTCCGCGTATCCATGCTTGTTGCCGATCGATGCGTCGGCTGCGCCGCCGCGCACCGTGAAATCGTCGCCGCCGAGGACCACGAGACGTCCGTTGATGCGTCCGGTGCCCATCACGAAGTTCGACGGCCTAAACTCGACCATCTTGTCGCCTTCGTACTTCACCGCGCCCGCAAGCGCGCCATATTCATGAAAGCTTCCGGGGTCGAGGAGATGCGCAATGCGTTCGCGCACCGTCAGCTTGCCGCCGTCGTGCTGACGCTTGATGTTGTCCGCGCCGCCCATCTGTTCGGCCAGCTTGATGCGGCGCTTGATTTCGTCGAGTTCCGCCTGCCAGGACATATTTTTCTTCTACCCTCGCGCCAATCCTACGGCATCGCGCGCCACGCCTGCAAAATGCGCTGTCTGGTCCCCCTTCCACTTTAGGGGAAGGGGCTAGGGGTTAGCTCTACGCTGACACGGCTCTTCCCGTTACTATTACTCGCATCATCATGAACGATGCCCGATCAAATGGTGCGCCGCGCAGGGCCGCGATGCCCGCGAGCAAGCGCATCGCGCTGAGCGGATGGGGCCACTATCCCATTTGCGAGAGCGATGTCTTTCGTCCGGAGAAATTCGCGGAGCTCGCCGCGGTCGTTTCGGCCAACTCGCACAAGCTGATCGCGCGGGGCGCTGGACGCGCATACGGCGATGCGGCGCTGAACGCCGATAGCCGCGTCGTCGATCTGCAGCGCCTCAACCGGATGCTCGACTTCGATGCCGAAACCGGAATCCTCCATGCCGAGGCCGGCGTGACACTCGACGAAATCATCCGAGTGTTTCTTCCGCGCGGATTTTTTCCCGCCGTCGTTCCCGGCACGCGCTACGTCACGCTGGGCGGTTCGGTCGCGGCCGACATCCACGGCAAGAGCCATCATCGCGAGTCCTCGCTCGGCACGCAGGTGTTGTGGTTCGACCTGATGCTCGCCTCGGGCGAGGTGCGCCGTTGCTCACGCGAGGAGAACGGCGATCTTTTCTGGGCGACGGTCGGCGGCATGGGACTCACCGGCGTTATCCTCGAGCTGGCGCTGCGCCTGCGCCGCGTCGAGAGCGCTTACATCAAGGGGGAAATCATCCGCGTCGCGAACGTCGACGAGGCGATCGAAAACTTCGAGCGCACCGATCAGCAGTACGGATGCTCGGCGGCGTGGATCGATTGCATCAGCTCGGGAGGCTCGCTCGGCCGTTCGGTGCTGCACGTGGGCGACTTCGCCTCGCGCGATGCGCTGCCGGCAAACCTTCGCCTCGAACCGCTGCACGCGAAGGAAAAAACCTCGCCGCCGGTTCCATTCAATCTGCCGAACTTCGCGCTCAACTCGCTCAGCATGCGCGCATTCAACATCGGCTACTACGCGATTCATCGCAATCGGAACGATTCCGTCACTCCTTACGATGTGTTTTTCTTTCCGCTCGATTCGATCCACAACTGGAATCGCATCTATGGCAAGCGCGGCTTCGTGCAGTATCAATGCGTGTGGCCGCTCGAGGAGAGCCGCGCGGGACTTATCGAAACGCTGGAGGCGATCAGCGGCAGCGGGCGCGCGTCGTTCCTCGCGGTGCTGAAAAAGTTCGGCGCGCAGGAGGGCATGCTGTCGTTTCCGATGCCGGGCTACACGCTCGCGCTGGATTTTCCGGTCACCGATGGCCTGCTGGAATTTCTCGATCGGCTCGATGAGATGGTGCTCAAGCGCGGCGGCCGGGTTTACCTCGCGAAGGATGCGCGGATGCGGCCCGACACGTTTCGCGCGATGTATCCCAAGCTCAATGAGTGGCGCGCGGCAAAAGCGCAGGCGGACCCGAACAATCATTTTTCCTCGACGCTCTCGCGCCGCTTGCAGATGGATCCCGCGTGAAGGTTCTGATTCTCGGCGGAACGTCCCCGATCGCGCGATTGCTCGCGATCAAGTTCGCGTCCATCGGCGCGCATCTTTATATAGCGTCGCGCGACGAGGCCGAAGGCGATCGCATCGCACACGATATCAACGTGCGTTCGGGTGTCCCCGCTATCGCCGGGAAATTCGATGCGAGCGATTTCGCCTCGCATGCGGAACTGATCGAACGCGCGACGAAGGAGCTGGGCGGCCTCGATGGTATCGTGCTGTGCTTCGGCACCTTAGGCGATGAGGACAAGGCGCAGGTCGATGCGACCGAGGCGCTCGCGACGATTCATCAGAACTTCACTGGCGCGGTTTCGATCCTCACGATCGCGGCGCACAGGCTCGAGGCGCAGGGAACCGGCTTCATCATCGTGATCGGCTCGGTCGCGGGCGATCGCGGGCGTAAACGCAACTATGTGTATGGCTCCGCGAAGGGCGCGCTGCATTTGTTCGTACAGGGCCTGCGCGCGCGCCTTTCGAAAACCAAAGTCCACGTGCTGACGGTGATCCTCGGGACGGTCGACACGCGGATGACGTGGGGACGCGAGGGCACGCTGTTCACGGTACCGCCGGAGCGCGCCGCCGACCTAATCTTCGAAGCATGGCGCAAGAAGCGCGACGTGGTTTATGTGCCGTCGTTCTGGCGTCCAATCATGGCGGTCGTGCGCGCGATCCCCGAGCGCATCTTCAAGCACGCCAGTTTCTAGACGTTACTCGATATCAGGAGGTGGTCCATTTGTAGGGCCTCCGCCCGAAGGAGGACCATAAGACGCATCGCTGCCAGATGTAGGACCATACGGTGGGGGACCGCCCGCACGATGCGATGGTGGGACACCCGCTGAACCACTTTCGTTCGTCGGCGCCGAGTAGCACACGAACGCCCGGCTCTGCGGAATGTCGGAATCGCTCGCCGGATAGCATGCGAACTGGGCGGTCATCGTGTCCTGAATGCCTTGGTCTTCCTGCTTGCCGACGAATTTACCGGTGTATGGCGGCGAGCCTCGATCGACGCTGATGCTGGAGCCGCCGGAGTTTTGATGACGGAACCCTCCGCCACTGCTGCCTCCTCCAAAAAGCTGGGACAAACCGCCGCCCCCTCCACCACTACTTCCGCCACCACCGCCTCCGCCGCTTCCTCCTCCCCCGAGCAACTGACCGAGGTTGAAACCCTGCGCGGATGCCTGACCTGATAAAGCGACGAAAAACATCGTCAGAGCAGCAATCGCGGCGATTTCAAACCGATTGGCCATCCTATGATTACGTCGCAACTTGATGTCCTCGCGATGATCCATTCAGATCATTCTCTACCCATGGATACGGATCGGCCAGTCTGCGGTTACATCTACCTAACTCGGTAGCATTCCCTTGACCATCAAACCCTCCTGCGATTAGCTCACCGCATGAGCGACAACATTCGCGCACTCAAGTTTGATGGTGGCGTCGATGCCGACGGCCACATCCTCGAAGACAAAAACCTTTGGGAGAACTATCTCGAGGCGAAGTACAAGCCGAAAGCGCTGCGCCTCAAGCGTGATCGCGCGGGACTGGAATACATGGAAATCGAGGGGCGGCCTTCGAAGTTCCTCTCCGGCGGGATGTTCGCGGGGCTGTCCGCGATGGGCAACACGCGCGAGATGGCGCGCAACAGCGCGGACTACGGCGGCATGGCGCCGTTGGGCGCGATGGATCCGGCCGAGCGCCTTAAGCGCATCGAGCAGGAAAACCTCGCGGCCGCGTTCCTCTATCCGACGCTCAGCCTGCTCTACGAAGTGGAGACCACCGATCCCGAAATGGCGCAGGCCTACACGCGGGCATACAATCGCTACATTGTGGATTTCTGCAAAGGCAGTGGCGGCAAGCTGCTGCCCGTCGCGCATCTGTCATTGGGAGATCCGCAGGCGGCAGCGAATGAGCTGGAGCGTGCAGTCAAGGACGGATGCAAGGGCGCGTGGGTCTGCCAATTCGTGATGACGCGCAAGCCGCATGCGCATCCCGATCACGACGTCGTCTTCGCCAAGGCGCAGGAACTCGGCGTGCCGTTCGGCATTCATCCGTCGCTCGAGCCGGTGTGGGCAATGTCGGGGCGCTACGACTGGAGCTATCTGCGCGGACAGTTCTTCTTCAACAATGTGGTCGCGGCCGATTCGATTCGGCATGCGTTCACGAGCTTCTTTCAAAACGGCACCTTCGACAAATTCCCGAAACTCAAGCTGGTGCTGCTCGAAGCGGGCGCGACCTGGATCGCGTACTGGCTCGATCGCCTCGATGCGGTATTCAACAGCGGCATCGGGCGCACCATCGCGCTGAAGGAGAAGCCGAGTTTCTACTTCGATCGGCAGGTGTGGATTTCAGCCGATCCGGACGAGCGCGCGCTTCCTGCGATGGTCGATCTGATCGGCGCCGACAAATTTTTCTGGGCCAGCGATTTCCCGCATCCGGATCACGCCGGCAACTACATCGAGGAAGTCGAGGAGATGGCGGAGAAGCTCGGACCCGATGCGCGCCGAAAAGTGCTGGGCGATAACGTGATGAAGGTTTACGGCTGCGCGACCTAATCCCTAACCCCTTCACCTGCTGGGAACGGGAACCAGAAGCAACAAATGTTGTTCATGGTGATCGAGAAATTTCGCGCTCAGAACGGCGAGGCAATTTATCAGCGGCTGCGCGAGAAGGGCCGCAGGATGCCCGACGGCCTCACCTTCATCGACAGTTGGGTTGCCGCCGACCTGGGGCGCTGCTTCCAGCTGATGTCGTGTGACGACGTCGCGAAGTCTCAGCAATGGATCGCGCGGTGGTCTGACCTCATGGAGTTCGAGATCGTGCCCGTCATCGAAGGCAAGGAAACCGCCGCGGCGTATGCTCGCGAAAGGAAGACCGCCTAGCGCACCATCAAGGCGAGACGGCCCGCGATCACTTCGCGCGCTTCCGCTGCGATGCGCCTGACGATTTCGCCCGCCGGTAACTTCTCGCGCACCAGACTCACAGACATGCCGGCATAAAACGGAAGTTCCTCGATGTCGCCCTCGAAGGAGTTCGTCGCCGCCATCACCGAGTACTTGACCATCGGAACCTCTGCGCCGCCACGGGTAATCGTGCCGATGTTCTTGCCTTCCTCAGGACGCCGGCCGGTCGCAGGTCGGCCCGCGCGCTCCCACGCATCGACGACCTTGGTGCGCAACACGCGATGCGGCGCGTTGGGCCATCCGATGTCGTACAGCTCGGTGTGCACCGTCTCTTCCGCCTCGGCATCGATGATCCGCTGCTGATAGCGCGCGTCCGCCGCGACCTCATTGGAGGCGAGGAAGCGCGTGCCGAACACCGCGGCGTCAGCGCCGAGTGCAAGCGCCGCCGCGAGTCCGCGTCCATCGGCAAAACCTCCTGCCGCGAGGATTGGGATATGAGGACCGACCGCATCGCGAGTCGCGGGAATCAGCGCGAGGCTGGTGACGATGCCACGCACGTGGCCTCCAGCTTCGAAGCCCTGCACCATGACAGCGTCGGCGCCGGCATCACGTGCCGCGACCGCTTCCTTCACGGAGCCGCATTGCCAGATCACCTTGACGCCCGATTTTTTCGCGATAGGAACGTACTCCGCCGGATCGCCCCAGAAAAAAGTCACGCCCTGGATCGGTTCCTTCATGACCATCTCAACGATGCCCGGACGCAGGAACGGCACCAGCAGATTCACCAGCAGCGGCTTGGTCGTGAGTCGTCGCGCGGCAGCGATCTCATTCTGGATCGCCTCGGGAGTGAATCCCGCCAGCGCGATAGTGCCGATACCGCCGGCGTTCGAGACCGCCGCAGCAAGTTCGGCGAGCGCAACGCCGCCCATCCCCGCGGTTACGATCGGATATTCGATACCGAACAGTTCAGTGACGCGCGTCTTTAGCATCGGGGTGAATCCTCCTTGCGACAATTCACGCTGCGGAGGATTTGCGCAAGCGCTCGATGGCCGATTTCAGCGGACGCTCGGACTCGCAGTATTCCTTCCAGGCCGCGCTCTTCGCGATAAGAGCCGGCGCGGTGCGAATCGTGAAGCGCATCGGATCGAGGCCCGCGCGGATCTGATTCCATGACAACGGCATCGAGACCGGCGCGCCCTCGCGTCCGCGCGGCGACAACGGCGCGACCGCCGATGCAATGGCATCATTGCGCAGATAGTCGAGGTAGATTTTCCCGGTCCGGTCCTTCTTCGTCATCGTAGTGAGATATCGCTCCGGATGATCCGCCGCCATCCGCGCGCAAATTTCGCGCGCGAACTCTTTCGCTTCCGACCAGCTCACCGAGCCCTTCTTCGCGAGCGGTGTAACAACATGGAGACCCTTGCCACCGGTGGTTTTACAGAAGCTGATGAGGCCCAGCGCGTCGAGAATCTCCCGAACCTCTTGCGCGGCCGCGACGGTGGCAGACAGTTCGACATCCGGCGCCGGATCGAGATCGAAGACGAGACGCCCGGGGACATCGTACTGGCCGGGCTGGCAATTCCACGGATGCAATTCGATTCCGGCGCTCTGCGCGACCGCCGCCAGCGCCTCGACGCGATCGATTTCGACGTACGGCTCGTGTTCGCTGACGGCTTTCACGAGCGTAAGGAGATTCGAGGTACCCTTCATCGCGTGGCGCTGGAAGATTCGCTCGCCGCTTATGCCGTCAGGCGCACGGATGATCGAACACGGCCGACCCTTGAGATGTGTCATCATCCACGGGCCGACCGCCTCGTAGTAGCGCGCGAGGTCGAGCTTGGTTATCGGCTTGCCATCGCCGCCGTCAGGCCACAGCGCCTTATCCGGCTTCGAAATCGTCACGCCCATCACGAAGTTTCCCTGTTTCTCGGTCGACGATTTCATGCGACGAAGCTTTGCAGCCATTTCGATGAGACGCGACCCGCGTGGACGAATTCACATGCGCTTGCGCGCCTTCCACACTTCCTCGGACGGCCACTTGCGCGCCCACTCCAACGTCACGTGTTTGTACTCGCTCCGCGCGTCCGCCGACGGCCGAAGTTCGATAAGATCCTCGACCTCGAATCCGCATCGCCGCAACAAGCGAATCCAGTCGCCGTGCGAGATATGAAATTCGACGCCGGGATCGTCCGGATACTCGACGCGGCACATACCGAACGCGGGCCGCAGCAGCCGATCGGTCGCGGGGACATCAGCTTCATCGGGCGCGCACAAAGTGTGCAGGAACGAGTTGGTTAGAAACGCGAGGCGCCCGCCGGGGCGCAACAGGCGCGCAGCCTCGGGAACCCATCGATACGGGTCCGCCCACAAACACGCGCCGTATTCGGAAATCGCGAAGTCGAAGCTCGCATCCGGATACGGCACCTCTTCAGCATTGCCGTGGATCAGCGGAAAGTCGAAGCCATGTTGCTTCTGAAGCCGCCTCGCAGTAGCGAGTTGCTCCTGCGAGTTATCAATTGCTACAACCTTAGCGCCACGCCGCGCGAGCCATGACGAAACGTATGCGGTACCGCATCCAAGTTCGATAACATCCTTGCCCGCGAGGTCGTCGGGCAGCATCCGCACTTCCGACTCCGGGACGTGCCAGATCCCCCACCGCGGCATGTTATTCGCCCATCCGCGCTCACCGGCGGCAGCATATCGCTTCGCCCATTCGTCCCACATCGCGCGATTGCGCCGAACGTGTTCCGGTAGCTCGCTCATGCCGCACCATAGGCACGCTGCGCGAGTGTGACAAGCCTATCCGACGGCGCGCACCGTCAGGACCGGACACAAAGACTCGCGGACCACCCGCTCGGCCACGCTGCCGAGCACGAGATGACTCAGCCCCTTGCGCCCATGAGTTGCCATGATGATGGCATCGGCCTTCAGTTCCTTCGCGATGCGAACAACTTCCGCACCGGGATCGCTGGCAACCGTCACGATGATTTCGCTGACAACCCTGCCATCGAGTTTTTCCTTGGCGAGTTGCCGCAGCCGCGTCGTGGCCGATTGCTTGAGCTCGGCCAGCACTTGGGACGCATCGATGGGAACCGCAGCGACCGTCCACGGCACTACATGGAGGAGGTAGATCTTACCGCCGGTTTCCTGCGCTATTTTTCCGGCGAACTCCAAAGAGCCTGGCGAATTCGCGTCGAAGTCGACCGGGCAAAGAATGTTGCGGAACAATTTTGTGAGAGTATCCATTGGCGACGCCTCCCAATTTATTTCCGTCGGCGTTTCGCGCCCGCGGCTGACTTGGGGACGTTTGGTCTCCTGGTGCTGGTGCGAACCGGCTTGGCGCTGCGCTTGTGCGCGGCTTTGCGCTCAATCTTTTTCTTCGCCCCCTTTTTCGCGGCGCTCTTCGCGAGGCCAGCCAGCGTGGCGCCGCTCTTCTTCGATTGCTTCTGCGCCTTGTGAATTTTCTTGATCGTTTGCGGCTCCAGGCCCCCGACCATCACCATGAGCTCGTCGCCATTGCTGACGTGAGGAAGAAGCTGGCGCGCCAGCTCAGCGCCGTACGCTGCAGCTTGTTCGTCAAATTCCTCTTGCTCAGCCAGTTCGGCGAGCTGCTGGGCGGCTGCGACCGCCTCGCCGTGTTGCTCGACAAGCTGCTCGACTTGCTCGTCTCCGTGTACTTCCGCGAGCGCGGGATAGAGCACTTCCTGCTCATAGTGAAAATGCGGGGCCGCGAGCGCCGCCATCGCTTCGATTGCTACCGAGGCGCGCTCGCTGTCGCCATTTTCAAAAGCGTCGATCAATTCGAGCAGCACGTCGCGCAATTGGCGATGCTCCTCGGTAAGAATATCGATGAATTCCTCTGCCATAACTCCTCTCCTGCGGTGGTCTCGCTCCCGGCAAAGCGCAAACGCATTCCTCGTGCCATGCGATCGCGGCGGTTTTTCTCAAACGGGCAATCGCGGATCGAGCAATATTTTTGCCAGCTGTGGCGAACCGGAGCAGGATTAGTGTCGCGATCGGAGTCAGCGGGTTCCGATGTTCACCGCCGGTCGAGGCTCAGGACGGCTTCCTTCACGATGGAGTGCAGCTCACCGTCGGACTGCCGCGCATATTCGACAAGCTGCTTGCGCATGCGCGGCTCCCAGAAATTTTTCAGATGCGCCGCAATCGATGTAACGGCTTCGGTGCGATCGGCCGCGCTTTCGAAGAAAGTGCCGATCTCATTGGCCATCTTGACCAGGTGATGAATGTCCATCGCGAACCGTCAGGGCTTGGCGGCCATCGGAGTGGACCGCTTCGCGGTCAGGGCCTCGCGGACGATTCGTTCAGGCGGAGTGCGCTCCGGACGGCGCGAAGTCGGCATCACCTGCACCGCGGTGACCTTGTATTCGGGGCAGTTGGTCGCCCAGTCGGAGTTCTCAGTAGTAACAACATTCGCGCCGGTATCCGGATGATGGAACGTCGTGTAGACAACGCCCGGCTGGACGCGCTCAGTGAGTTGAGCACGCAGGAAAATGGATCCCTCGCGACTGGTAACCTCGACCCATTCGCCGTCGCGAAGCGAGCGCTGCTCGGCATCGTGCGGATGAATCTCGAGCAAGTCCTCGGGATGCCACATGACATTCTTGGTGCGTCGCGTCTGGGTGCCGACATTGTACTGGGTGAGAATTCTTCCGGTGGTCAGAATCAGCGGATAACGCTGCGTCGTGCGCTCATCGGTTGGAACATATTCAGTCGCGAGCAAGCGCCCCTTGCCGCGCACGAACTCGCCGACATGCATCACTTTGGTGCCCTCGGGGGCTGCGTCGTTGCATGGCCACTGCGCGCTGCCGATGCGATCGAGCTTCTCGTAGCTGACGCCCGCGAAGGTCGGGGTCAGCCGAGCGATCTCATCCATGATCTCCGATGGATGCTCATACTCCATTGGATAGCCGAGCGCGTTGGACAGCATGCACGTCACTTCCCAATCTTCTTTGCCGGCGAGCGGATGCAGCACTTTGCGCACGCGCGAAATTCGCCGCTCCGCGTTGGTAAACGTGCCGTTCTTTTCGAGGAACGACGAGCCCGGAAGCAAGACGTGCGCGAACTTCGCAGTCTCGTTCAGGAAGATATCCTGCACGATCACGATTTCCATCGCCTGCAGCGCCGCAGCGACGTGCTGCGAATTCGGATCCGACTGCGCGATGTCCTCGCCTTCGATGTAGATCCCCTTGAAGCTGCCATCGAGCGCCGCATCAAACATATTCGGAATTCGCAGACCGGGTTCAGCATCGAGCGTGACGTGCCATTCGCTCTCGAACTCGGCGCGCAGCTTCGGATCGGAAACATGGCGATAGCCGGTCAGCTCGTGCGGAAATGAACCGACGTCGTTGGATCCTTGCACGTTGTTTTGGCCGCGCAGCGGATTGACGCCGACGCCGGCGCGCCCGACGTTACCGGTAATCATCGCGAGATTCGCCATCGCGAGGACGGCCGTGCTGCCCTGACTATGCTCGGTGACGCCCAAGCCGTAGTAAATCGCGGAGTTCGGACCTTTCGCATAGAGCCGCGCGGCGCCGCGAATTTTGTCCGCCGCCACGCCGGTGACTTTCTCGACGGCCTCCGGCGAGTTGCGCTCCTCGACAATGAAATCGCGCCAGCGCGCATACTCGCGCGCGTCGCATCGCTCTTTGATGAAACTTTCGTTCGCGAGGTCCTCGGTCACGACTACATGCGCCATCGCATTGAACAGGGCAACGTTGGTGCCGGGCGCGAGTTGCAGGAAGTAGTCGGCTTCGACATGCGGCATGCGGACGAGTTCGATCTGGCGCGGGTCTGCGACGATGAGCCGCGCGCCCTCGCGCACGCGCCGTTTGAGAATCGATGAAAAAACCGGATGCCCTTCGGTAGGATTCGCACCGATAACGAAGATGACATCGGTCTCGAGAATCGAATCGAAATCGTTGGTGCCGGCGGGCGTGCCGAACGCGGTCTTGAGGCCGTAGCCGGTCGGCGAATGACAAACGCGCGCGCAAGTATCGACGTTGTTGTTCCCGAATGCCGCGCGCACCAGCTTCTGCACCAGGTAGGCCTCTTCGTTGGTGCATCTTGACGAAGTAATGCCTCCAAGGGACCCGCGCCCGTACTTCGCTTGCACGCGCTTGAGCTCGCCCGCGGCAAACGCGATCGCCTCGTCCCACGAAACCTCGCGCCAGGGATCCTGGATCCGCTCACGAATCATCGGCGCGCGCACGCGATCAGGATGAGTCGCGTACCCCCACGCGAAGCGCCCCTTCACGCACGAATGCCCGTGATTCGGCATGCCGTCCTTGTTGGGCACCATTCGGACGACTTCATCGCCGCGCATCTCGGCCTTGAAGGAGCATCCGACACCACAATATCCGCAGGTGGTGACGATCGCACGATCGCCGACGCCCTTCTCCAGCACAGTTTTTTCCATCAACGCGTCGGTCGGGCACGCCTGCACGCAAGCGCCGCACGAGACACATTCGGAATCGAGGTAGTGCTGGTGTTGGCCGGGCGACATGAGCGAATTGAAGCCACGCCCGTCGATGGTGAGCGCGAAGGTTCCCTGAATGTCGTCGCAAGCGCGCACGCATCGCGAGCACAAAATGCATCGCGTCGGATCGAAAGCGAAATACGGATTGGAATCGTCAACCGGCAAATCGAGATGAGTGCGCGCGCCATGATTGTAGCGCACGCGATCGAGGCCGACCTCGCGCGCCATCCGATGCAGTTCGCAGTTGCCGTCGGCCTTGCACGCCGACTCATCGCGCGGATGGTCGGACATGTAAAGTTCCATCACGCCGCGCCGCAGCTTATCGAGTTTCTCGCTGCGGGTGCGCACCTTGATGCCGACTTCGACGGGAGTCGTGCACG
>DATGKG010000227.1:0-2801 GCA_035294805.1 Binataceae bacterium (SeqCode)
GCGGGAAACCGGCTTTCGCGAAGTCAGCGCGGCATATCGAAATCTGATCTTCGCCGTCTACTCCGGCCGGAAATAGGCCGCGTGATTGGCGTTGTCGCGTTAGAGCAGCAGGCAGGCTTCGGCGGAAAGATGGAACAGGCGCTCGCGGATCTCATGCTTCATCCAGTTGCGATGATCCCATTCGCCGCTCAAGTCGTCGCCCGCATATAGTATCTGGCCGAACTCGACGCCGCGAAACTTCGCCACCGCGAAGAACGCCGCCGCTTCCATCTCGACGGTCAGACATCCTTCGCGCTTGCGACGCTCGACCTTCGCACGCGTCTCGCGATAGAGCGCATCGGTCGTCCAGGTCTTACCCAGCAGATAATCGTAGCCATTCGCCTCGAGGACAGATTCGATGGCGGCAAGCGCGCGCGGAGTCGGCGCGACCTCGCGGCCCGCGGGAAGGTAGTGATACGAGGTGCCTTCATCGCGGATGGCGGAGGTCGGCACCACCAGATGCCCGAGGACGACCTTCGGCACCAGCACGCCGGCGCCACCGCATGCGATGAACTTGCGGCATCCGAGCGCGATGAGCGCTTCGAGTACCGCTGCGCCCATGGGTGCTCCCACGCGAGGATGCACGACCGCGACCCGGCGCGCGCCGAAATCCAACTCGTAAACCGGATGTCCGCCTTCTTCGCCCCGGCTGGTGTAAACCACCCGCGCGCTGCGGCAGACGTCATCGATCACGTCCTGGAAGAAGCACAGCACGCAATGTTCGGGGACTTCGCGCGGCTTATGAACGACGTGCGGTTCGATCACGGCGCTGCTGGCCGGGTCGTATTCGAGGATCGGGAAGCGCGCGTGCGCCAGTGTGCGCGCGCGAGGCTTTCTGGTGGGCGCGGCGCTCTTGCGCGTCGGCGCCCGCTTCTTCGCACGCATCGATTTCGATGATCGGGCTAGCGCGTCGCGCCGTGTTGCGGCGGCGTCGTCGCGGGCGGAGGCGGCATCGGAGGCTTGGGCGGCGCGGCGTTCTTCTGGCGCATCGCGATCAGCATCTGGCGCAGCTTGGCGGGATTGACCGGCTTCTTGAAAATCGCGCCCTCCAGTCCCTTCAGCTTGCTGCGCTTGATGATGTGATCCTTGTCGTAATAATACGCGGTCATCAGCACGACCGGGATCTGCGGCATCTCCTGCTTAACGTGCAGGTAGAACTCGTAGCCGTCCATCTCGGGCATCACCACGTCCGAGATGACCGCATCGACTTTCATGTTGCGCAGCACGCCGAGCGCGGCAGACGGACGCATGGCAGTATGCACGATGCATCGCTCAGCCCGCAGCACGTCTGCGAGCGAAGTTACCACTGAAACGTCGTCATCCAGCACGAGTACCGCCATGCCGGCCAGCGGCCAACTCTGCTCCGACGGCGCCGACGCCTGCGCGGCCTCGCCGATATGCCTGGGAAGGGCGATCGCCTCGCGCGGGGCGAGGTCAGCCATTCGCTTGCCGTTCATGTAGTCGCGGGTCTCGTAGATGCCCTTGCGGCTCATCTCGTCGAGGCGGCGCACGATGGCATTGACGCGTCCGATCCCGGAGCGGATGGCGTCGAGATGCTCGTTCTCGGTGGCGAGTTCGGCATCCTTCATGTGGCATTCAATCGCGCGTGCCAGCAGCTCGAGGTTGTTGGTAATCGACTCGAGCGGATTGTTGATCTCATGCGCGAGGCTGACGGCGATTTCGCCCGCGGTCGCGAGCTGCTCGCGCTGACGCATGCGGCGGATATCGCGCGCGAAGCCGATCGAACCGATCTCCTTGTTCTCGTCGTCATAGATGATGGAGCCGGAGATCATTACCGGGATCAGCGCGCCGCTCTTGTCGCGAAAGACGGTTTCGAAGTTGGAGACGCGGCCGGAATCGCCCGAGTCGCGCATCGCCTTCATGACGCGGCGCGCTTCTTCAATCGAGGGATAGATGTCGTCAGCCTTGCGGCCGACCATTTCATTGCCTCCATAGTGGAGGCTCTTACGCGCGCCGTCGTTGTAATAAACGATTGTGCCGTCGGAATCGACGGCAATAATCATATCCGGCGAGCTCTCGACGAGTCGCTGGATGTATTTTTGATCGAGGGAAAACATTATCGTTGGGCTTGCGCCCGCTCCTGCGACGCTCCGTCAGTTTCGCGCCCGAGGGCGAAACTTCGGCAGCATCACTTGATCGCTTAATTTTTCGAACGTCACCTCGACCGGCATCCCACATCTGATATCTGCCGGTTTCACCCCCACGAGGTTAGAGACGAATTTAACCCCCTCTTCAAGCTTAACCACCACCACGGCATACGGGACCTCGGCGGCAAAGCCGGGGTGGTAAACCTGGTGCATAATATTGAAGCTATACACCTCTCCGCGGCCGCTTACAGCCACCCATGCGGCGCGCGTGCCGAGGCATCGAGTGCATATCTCATGCGGCGGGAAGCGCAGTTCGCCGCATCCCTCGCACTTCTGGACCATGAGCTGACCACGCCTTGCCCCATCGAAGAACTGGACCATATCTGGAGTGATGGTCGGGATGGGCTTGGCGACGGATGCTGCTTTATTCGCTTCAGTCATATTGCGCTCAATCGAGAGTCTGCGACGCCGGCTAGGAGGCTTGCCTCCAAATGCTTATTCTACCCCTTTTTGACGCTTTCTAGGGATGTGATGCAACGACGAGAGATGAATGTGTCGACAGGATGCCGCCGTTGCCCGAAATGAGGCCCAGCTCATGCTTCGGCAACTGGCGCGGTCCGCCCTCGCCGCGAATCTGGATCACCGCTTCGGAGA
>DATGKG010000228.1:0-6471 GCA_035294805.1 Binataceae bacterium (SeqCode)
CCGTACGCGATTCCGGTATTGATATCATAAGCGGCCGAATCGGGGAGCGCATCGCGCTGGGTCGTGCCGGTTTTGGTCGCGCAGGTTCCGTTGTCATTGAAAAAAGACGTTTTGTCGGACAGGTCGAACGCGGTGCCGCTGGCCATATCGATGATCTGAAAATCCGGGTTCTTGCTCTGGAAGTTGCGCAGATTCTCAATGGTGTAGTTGGGCGACAGGATGCGATGGTTAACCCAGTCGTAGCCGAAGTTGCCCGAGATGACATCGTCATTGGTACCGATGATGGGATTTTGCTTGAACGGCGAAAGCCCGACCGGCAGGTATCCGTCGCTGGTAGAAATAATGGCGGTGGGGACGCCCGAAAGATCGTCGTCAATCGCGACGCCGCAATTGGCGCAGTCGCCGCCGGTAAAGTGAATCCGCTTGATGACTCCCGTCTTGAATCCGGTCGCGACATTCTTTGGCCCGCCGATGGTGTATGACGCGCCGAAGTCTCCCGTGCATACCGCGATACTGGTGCTCGGGTCCGCGGCGCATGAGTTGACATATCCGGTCTTGAGGATGGCCGTCTTCGGAATCGTCGCGCCCGGCGCCGCCTCGATCACCTTGAGCCCGGCGCGGAATCGCAGCGAATCATCGCTCGCATATGGAATGTACAGGCTGACGGTGGTGCCGCTAATCAGCACACCCGGAGCATTCGCGGTAGTGGAAGTGGGAAGGGAAACCGCTGACGCGTACCCTCCAAGACAAAAGAAGGCCGCCGCAGCGCCGCAAATTACCGCGATCGCCCGGTTCATGAAGCTGGTATCCTGAGTTCTGATGCGATGGCGTCTAGTATCATAATTCACGATAATGCGAGAAACCCTCCCAGGGCGTAAGGGCGACGTTGCCCATCAAAATCATGTTTAGTTCTATTTGACTAGCCGAATCATAGCAAAACGCGTCGTGCAGTTCAACATACAATCAAGATTGAATGTTGTAGCGTTGAAACTCAGCAATGATTCTTGGTCCTTTTTAGCTCAGGTCTATCTAACAACTCGCGAAATTGCCTCCTTTTAATGACGAATCCGATTTGGTTCGGATTCGACCTTGTCAATCGTCCTTTTCGCTTTACTTTTCTTCCCGCCCTTCCGGCGCTTCATTCGACGGCCGCCGCCTGCACTGAAGCCTGCCATGCCAGCCTCGTCTCAAAATGAAATCGCAATTGGTGATGTGTCGCAACCGACGACTCAGCTCGCGACGCATTTCATCGAGCGCCGAACTGATGTCGATGGATCGCCATCCTACTTCCTCGCCCCGGTTCACCAGGTCGAAGTTGCCCGCGCGCTGAAAGTCGCACAGTAGCACGAGGCTGAACGTCTCAGCCCTGCTACACACCGCGAAATTTGCCCCTACAAAATGAAGGTTTTTCCGACAGGGCGAGGGGGAACGCTTCTTGCTGATTCACTTCCCGTCAAGACGCTCCGATTTGGGGACGGGTTCGAGCAATGAAGTACAGGTATTTGTTCGTGGTCTTCGCGATCACAGGCGCCTCCTGCGCCTACCTGCAACCGGCGGATCACTTCGCTGCTGACGGAACCACCATGATGGCCGATGCGATTAGCGTCGACGGAGAAAACGCGACGCTTGCCAACTACGAGTCGCGCGACGACACCATCGAGGTGCTCTCGCCGACGCCCGTTGCCCAGCCTCAACTCGCGCATCGCATTCTCCTGCTGGTGAATCGCGAGCGCGAGAGCGCCGGCGTCAAGCCGCTGTACTTTTCGCCCGAACTCGAGCAGGCCGCCCATGCGCATAGCGCTGCGATGGCGGACAAGGATTTCTTCGAGCATCGTGGCGCGGGCGAGCCGGCATTGTTCCAACGTGTGACCGGCACGGGCATGGATACCGATCACGTCGGGGAGAATATCTTTGAGACCAGCGAGAACGGTTCGGGTGCGGTAGCCGATGAATGCGTGCAAATGTGGATGAATAGCGAAGGTCACCGGCGAAACATGCTGTCACCTGAATTTGACAAGACGGGGATCGCAGTGGGCGTTTCAAACAACGGGGAGAATTATATTACGGAAGACTTCGCCCATTAATCCCACCGTCTGCCCAACGCCGTGTTCCCCCACGCGGCGAAGGTCGGGATGAAGGTGTTTGCTCAGCACCTTCATCCCGGCCCCCTCTATAAGAAACCTGCCGATTCATCTCGTCGCTCGAATCCCGGGCCCCAGCTACTGGTTATCGCAAACCGGATTGCAATCCAGCCCGCGCATTACTAAGGTCGGTTGAAGATCGGCTAGCCATCCGGTCGGAGGATATCCATGAACAAGAATTTCGAATTCAAACAACTCCTGCGCGCTTTCCGCACAGGGATTATCGATGAGGCAACTTTCGAATCCGAGATGAAGGCGCTCGAGAACGGCGCGCATTCTAACGGCAACGGCATGAGCGCCGGATCGTTTACCGCGTTCGGCAAGACCTACGCTTCCGAGCGCGAAGCGGTCATGAAGTTCCTCGAAACGGTGAGCGCGGCGGAGACGAATGGTGGCGATACCGTGCGCGCGTGGCTGGAAGTATGCACCACCGATTGCATCCGCGGCGGCCTCAAGATGGTGGCCGAGCGCGAGTCATACCACGGCCGCGCCTTCGCGGCGCGGCTGGAGGAACTGGGCGGCACGATGCCGAACCGGATGACCGAGGAATTCAAGAAGAATCTCGCCTACCTGCGCGACACGAAAACTTCCGACCTCGCGAAGCTGAAGCGCGGCGCCGAGCGTTTCCCGAATCCCGACGAGACCATCCGTCCGCTGTTCGAGTTTGCGGCATCATTGAAGGAAGATTTGCAGACCAAGGAGATGGTGCAACTCTTCGCAGAGGACGAGCTATCGACATTGAAGTGGCAGAAGGGAGCTTGGGCCGCTCTGAAGCCGAAGAACGAATCAGCGCAGGAATCCGCCGCCGCGATGTAGCGGATACAGATTTAGTGGATTGAGAAGGGCGGGATCTCAGTCCCGCCCTTTTTGTTTTGATCCTAAATCCCTCACCCGATGGGTTAGGTTGCCCGCGAGGCTTTGCGATCGGGCTGGAGCGGGACCTTATTCAGCGCGTTCTCGCGCGACTGGGGAATTCAGCTTGCGGGCTTAAAGCGTGCGGCGAGCCTCGGAGCAGAACCAGCATTCCCGAATCGCGCGTGCAGGCGCGCGCTGTATAAGGTCCACTCCCGGTCCCTCGCGGACTCGGGACCAAACTCGCTCATGGGGCGAGGGTAAAGTATCGGGCTGGCTTCAGATACGCCTGATCACTGTCGGATGCAGGCAGTGCGCGTCGTCGCGGTCCGGATGATCGAGGTTGTAGTTCAGCCCGCGCGATTCCTGGCGCATCGAGGCCGAACGCACGATCAACTCCGCGACGCTCACCAGGTTGCGTAATTCGATGATATCCGAGTCGAGCAGGTAGTCCCAGTAGTAGCTGTGGATCTCCTCATTGAGGAGTGCGAGGCGGCTTGCCGCGCGGGCCAAGCGACGGTCGCTGCGCACGATGCCGACGTAGTTCCACATCATGCGCCGGATTTCGTCCCAGCTCTGGGTCACCATCACGCGTTCTTCGCTTTTGATCGCTCGGCCGGTCTCCCACTCGGCGAAGTCAGGCACTGTACCGTCCGGCGAGTCCTCGATCTCGCGATGCGCCGCAATCGCGCCGCGATGGCCCATCACCGCGGCCTCCAGCAGCGAGTTCGAGGCGAGCCGGTTCGCGCCGTGCAGCCCCGTCATTGCGACTTCGCCCGCGGCATACAGGCGCTCGATTGGTGTGCGCGCGTTCAAGTCGGTCATCACGCCGCCGCACATATAATGCGCCGCCGGAACGATGGGAATCGGCTGGCGCGTGATGTCGATCCCGAAGCTGAGGCATCGCGCATGGATGTTGGGAAAGCGCGTGCGGATGAAATCGGCGGGCTTATGACTCAAGTCGAGGTATACGCAATCGAGGCCCAGCCGCTTCATCTCGGCGTCGATGGCGCGCGCGACGATATCGCGCGGCGCGAGTTCCGCCGCAGCATCGTACTTCTTCATGAAGGGCGTGCCGTCGGGCAGGCGCAAAATCGCGCCCTCGCCGCGCAACGCCTCGGAAATCAAAAACGACTTCGCGGCCGGATGATAGAGACAGGTCGGATGAAACTGGATGAACTCCATATTCCCGATCGGCGCGCCCGCGCGATACGCCATCGCGACGCCGTCGCCCGACGCGATATCGGGGTTGGTGGTGTACAGGTAAACCTTGCCGGCGCCGCCGGTCGCGAGCATCGTAGCCCGCGCGACGATCTTGCTCACCTGATTGGTGTCCCGATCGAGCGCGTACACCCCCCAGCATGATTTGGGCTTGCCGCTCGCGCGATCCTTCTTGATGAGCAGATTCACCGCGACATGATTTTCCAACACCCGGATGTTCTCGCGCGCCGATGCTGCCTCGCCGAGCGCGCGCATGATTTCACGTCCGGTGAGATCCTGTGCATGCAGCACGCGGCGATGGCTGTGGCCACCCTCGCGCCCGAGGTCGTACTCGTCCTCGGCGCCCGCCTCGATCCGCGTGAATTGCGTGCCGAGACGGATCAGCTCGCGCACCGTCGCCGGACCCTCACGCACGATGGTCTCGACCGCGTTGCGATCGCATAGTCCGGCGCCGGCCTTGAGCGTGTCGTCAACGTGCGATTCGAACGAATCGTCGACGCTCCATACGCTGGCGATGCCGCCTTGCGCATACGATGTATTGGCCTCGGAGCTCGCGGCCTTGGTCAGCACGGTGACGCTGCCGACCTCCGACGCGCGCAACGCGAACATCAGTCCCGCGATGCCGCCGCCGATGACCAGGAAATCCGAGTCGAATCGCGAAGTCTCTTTCATGACGATGATCTTCAGGTTATCCGATGTCGCCGCCAAATTGCATCAACGCCACAGCCTTGCGCGCGATAGTTGTTTGCCCCGCATGCGCGATTGCCATAATCTCGAACAGGGCAGGAGGAACGCATCAAGTCGCGGCGGAGAAGGGATCTTTCGCGTGGCGTGGACAACTCCCAACATCCTCACACTATGCAGGATCGCAACGGCGCCATTGCTGGTGTACCTGCTGCTGGTTCCCGGCCCGATTGCGGCCGGGCTTGCCGCGGCGGTCTTCTTCATCGCAACCATCACCGACTTTCTCGACGGCTACATCGCGCGCAATTACGGCTCGGGGACCACGCTCGGCAAATTCCTCGATCCGCTCGCGGATAAAGTTGTCGTCATCTCCGCGCTCATCATGCTGGCGGGAACGCCGCAACTGCCGCGTGTGCCGGCGTGGATCGTCGCGGTGCTGGTCGTGCGCGAAATCATGGTGACGGGACTGCGCGCGATCGCGGCCGCGGAAGGCGTGGTGATGGCGGCCGAAGAGCTCGGCAAATACAAAATGGTGTTGCAGTCCATCGCGATTCAGGGACTGCTCATCCGCTACACGTACGTTCACATCGATTTTTTCGCGGCCGGCATGTTCATCCTCTGGATCGCGACGGGACTGAGCGTGTGGTCGGGGGTCGACTACTACCTCAGCGCAATCCGGATGCTGCGTCCAAAACCTCAGGCAGTCCCGCACAAGCGCGCCGCCGTCTGAAACCTTTCGTCCATCCGGCTGGACATTAGAAATGCATCGCGCGCGATGCTACTGATGCATATCCTTGCCGATTTTCGATTCACCGCTGCTCGCTCTTCTCTCCGCCGTGCCGCGATATGTGATCCTCATCCGCTCGCAGTATTGGTCCGCCGATCGCCTCGAGGCATATCGTCGCGCGCGTTTGCTGCGCACGTTTCAGGCTGCGATGCGAATCCCCTTTTATGCGGATCGCTTCGGCGCGATGCCGATGACCTCCGACCTCGCGCGGCTGCCGATTCTGAGGCGCCCCGACATCGCGGAGCTCAGCCGCTCGGTGCGCAGTCTCTATCCGCCCGATTGGCGACTGGTCAACGCGCGATCGTCCGGAACCATTGGGCATGCGGTCGACGTGCTTTTCGATCGCACCCATCAGAGCGGGCGCAACGCCGCACGCGCGCGCTACCTGGTCGAGAACGGATGGCGTCCGACGCATCGCACTGCGTGGGCTTTGGGACTGGTGACGCAGCCGCGCTCGCCGGATGGTGATTTGAGCCGCAGCCGCTACCTCATGCGATCGCAGTTCATGTCGCATACGGAGGACTTCGCGAAACAGATTGCGTGGATGCGCAAAATGAATCCGCACTTCATCTATACGCTGCCTTCCAACCTCGAGGCGTTGCTGTGGTTCCTCGGCAAGGAGGACCCCGGGCTTCCCGGCTTGCGCAAAATCTTTACCGGCGGCGAGGTACTCGACGATTCTTTGCGGGAGCGTACGCGGCACATTCTGGGCGTGGAGATTTCCGACAACTACGGCATGACGGAGTTGTTTCCGGCGTGGCAATGTCCGGCGGGCAGCTATCACGT
>DATGKG010000229.1:0-7389 GCA_035294805.1 Binataceae bacterium (SeqCode)
TCGGTCATAAATGCGTTGACGGGGCTGCTTAGGGTCGGTTGGAGCGCGTTGCCTGAGACCGGAAAGTCAATCGATCGAGTGTAGCCCGCAACATATGCATCGCCCGAAGTATCGAGCGCGATAGCGAATCCATTGTCACCACCGCTGCCGCCCAGGAAGGTTGAGTAAGTCAGCGTCAGCGCGAGGCCGTCAAAACTCAGCTTGCTTACATAGGCATTGGGCTTGCCGTTACCATTGTATGTCGTCTGGAACGCACCAGGTGTGGTAGGGAAGTCGCTGGACAAGGTGTATCCCGTCACATAGGCGGACAGCGAAGAGTCAACCGCAATACGTAAACCCTCCTCACTGCCGCTGCCGTGCCGAGGTAGGTCCGCATACGTGACAGGAAGCACATCCTCTTCCGACTTCCCGACCACCGGAGGCGTTGCTCAACCGACCAAGGCGGCTATCAACGGCGCCACCAACGCCTTCGTCAGCAAGCTGAGCTTTGATGGCACGACGCTGCTTTATTCGACCTTCCTTGGCGGGACCGGCGTTCCGAGCAATCCTCCCGAGGGCGACTCCGGCAACGCCGCCGCGGTGGATACCAACGGTTCTGCCTTTGTTACGGGGAGCACCTGGTCGACTAACTTTCCAACCTTCGATCCCTATCAGGCAACCTCGAGGAGTAGCGGCTTCACCAGCTTCGTAACCAAGCTGAACCCTGACGCGACGCTGGCCTATTCGACCTATTGATATATCACCGGCGCATGATGGACGACCTCGCCGCCTTCGACGAATTTCGCATGCAGGTCGCCCGCGGAATCGAGGGTCAGATGCTCGGCGCCTTGAAAGCGCAGCCGGATGGACGCGGGATCTGCTCCGGGCGCCACAATGAAATCATATTCCAGTTGGCGCTGGTCGCGTCCGTAGTAGACCAGGTCGATGCCGGGGTAGATGCTTCGATAACGAACCTTCGCATACGTGGTATGTTGGTGCGCCAATTCGCGGGATCCCGGCCAATAAAATAGTTGACCTTGCCGGCGAGTGAATTGAGCCCTTCGATTTGCGCATCCGGATTGGCGTCAACCAGTTCGACGCTCAGCATCCGGCTGCCAATCTTCGCCGGCGGCGAGGTGCTATTCCTTCCGGGGCTTCCTTGCCGCGTTGGTCGTGCTTCCGGGTTCGCGCAAGACCAGAACTGCTTCCTTCGGCGTCAGCGATAACGCATAGCCGTTGCCGCGCGCCATGAACTTCACCCGCGAATCGCTCTGACCGAGGTTTGCTTCGAAGCTCAGCGGCAGCTTGGCGTAGTTAGTTGCGATCTCGACCTTTCTCGCTGCATCCAGGCTGGCTTTATCGGAGGCGCCGCTCAGCCCGGCGGTTCTGCTGACATTTGGAAAGTTGGCGACCAGGATTCCGGAAATCAGCACGACCACTACGGCCGCGACAATGCCTGCGATGGCCGCACGAGTAAGCATTTCGCATTCCTCCCGTGAGCGGCGGCATCTTGAAACAAGAGGAGTCCACAGGAAGTTACTCGCGATGCGCTATCGGCTTTCGTCCTCTCGCTCAGTGCGCGCTCACCATACGGGAGAAATTCTCTTTGAAGCAATCAGTCTGTCGAGATGCTATGACTAGATGTGACCAAAGCCGCCAACAAGAGAGACATACTTGTCGAGGATAGGAGCGGCCTATCAAAGGCCGAAGAACCGATCTGCAGGAAACCGAGGGAAGGTATCGCTAGAGAGTGCAGCTATCTTCCGGCGCACCGACGGCCGGCTTCGTCTCCGGTAGATTACGTCGAATGGTTGCGCCGAACATATATGCCAGCCCGATTCCCACACTCATCGGCAGCACGATGATGGGCGCATCGCGAAAGAACTCGTTGGAGGGCCATCCCACGATCGTTGCGGCCACCGCCGCGGTCAGCAGTGAAATCGTTACGGCGCAGATGACGCATCTGTCGAGCATCGAAAGCGGTTCGGTCGCCGCGCTGAGCGAACCCCATGCGAAGGCGAAGGTGCAGATCGATGCCGCCATCAGTGCGAGGAAAATGTGCGACGGCTCGATCGCAACGCGGTCGCTGGTCACGCCCCATAGCGCGATTGCAAAGGTCAACATCCAGAAGCTGATGCCCTGGTAAACTTTCTCGCTCATACGGTTGCCCCTCCGTACCGGGTCGATCTTACGTCTCGGGCAGCAGCGAGTGAACTGCATCGAAACCATCGCGCCGCGCGCGCGTCTTACGTTGAGCGCGATTCTCGCGCATCATTTTTCCAAGGAGTCAGAACCGCGTGCCTGAAGAATCTTTTCCAACCCCCAACCCAAATGACGACGCTATCCGGCGCCTCGAACGGCGCCTCGAGAACCTCGAATACGCGGCGCGCAGCGAAAATCGATGGTGGCGCGGCGGTCTGATCGCCGCGCTGGTGCTGATCGCGCTGTCGATTTTTGTCGCCGGCCATCACCGCCATCATCGTCCGCCGCCTCCTCCGCAGGTGGGCCAGATGGGACCTGGAATGATGGGTCCCGGAATGATGGCTCCAGGAATGATGGAAAGATGGCAGGGGCCGCGCATGATGCCCTATGGCCCTCCGCCGCCGTACTGGGGAGGACAGGGCGACCCGAGGTTCTTCGGACCTCAAGAACGATGGGAATGGCATCATCGGGACCGCGATGAAGGTCCCGGCCCCGGACCGGAGACGCCGCCCGAACCGCAGAAGTAGCGCATCCAGCGAAGACCGCGACGCATCGCGCCGCGGTCTTCATGTTTCGCTTGGCCTCGCGCGTGCGCTTGACCTTCTGAATGCCAGCCGAAATGATCGGCGCTCATGGCTCGAGACCTCGATAAAGCGCGCGCTGAAGCCGACAAGCTACGCGAACAGATCAATCGCGCCAATCACCTCTACTACGTGCTCGATGCACCCGAAATTTCGGATGCCGAGTACGACGTCCTGATGCACCGCCTCGAGGCTATCGAGACCGCGCATCCTGAACTCATCACGCCCGATTCGCCTACCCAGCGGGTCGGGGCGGCGCCCAGCGAAAAATTCGCCGTCGTGCATCATCGCAAGATGATGATGTCGCTCGCCAACGCGATGAACGCTGAGGAGATGGTCGAGTTCGACAAGCGCATCAAGCGATTTCTGCACAGCGACGGTGACATCGAATACGTCGCCGAGGTGAAACTCGACGGACTCAGCGTCGAGCTCATTTATGAGGAGGGGGTGCTAACGACGGCATCGACGCGCGGCGACGGCGAGAACGGCGAGGACGTTACGCACAACCTTCGCACCATCAAGAGCGTGCCGCTGCGGTTGCAAAAGCCGAAACATAGCAAGATTCCGAAGCTGCTCGAAGTGCGCGGCGAAGTGATCTACTCGAAGGCCGGATTCGCGCGGCTCAATGAGGAGCGCGAGCGCAACGGCGAGCCGATGTTCATGAATCCCCGCAACGCGGCGGCGGGCTCGCTGCGCCAGCTCGATCCGAAGATCACCGCCTCGCGCCCGCTGGACATTTTTCTCTACTCGCCGGGCGTCGTCGAAGGGCTCGAGGCGAAAACGCAGTGGGAGTTCCTGGAGTCGCTGCGCGAGTTGGGGTTGCGCGTCAATCCCGAATCGAAGCTGCTGAAGAACGTTGATGACGTTCTCGCGTACTGGAACGATCTCACGGAGCGGCGCCATTCGCTCGACTACGATGCCGACGGAGTGGTCGCGAAGGTCAACTCATTCGCGCTGCAAAATCAGCTCGGCGAGGTCTCGCGCTCTCCGCGATGGGCGATCGCGTACAAGTTCAAAGCGCAGCAGGCCGAAACGCGGGTCGAGAAGATCGAGGCCTACGTCGGGCGCATCGGATCGCTGACGCCGGTGGCGAAACTCGCGCCGGTGCAGCTCGCGGGCGTGACAATATCGAACGCGTCGCTGCACAACCTCGACGAGATTCGCCGCAAGGACATCCGCGAAGGCGACACCGTGCTGATCGAGCGCGCGGGCGACGTGATTCCCTACGTCGTGCGCGTGACGCAACCCGCCGATCCGCGCGCCGACGAATTCCAGATGCCGTCGCATTGTCCCGTCTGCGGCGGCGCCATCGTGCATGAAGAAGGCGAGGTCGCTTATCTTTGCGTCAACGTGAACTGTCCAGCCCGGATGCGCGAATCGGTGCGCCACTTCGCCTCGAAGAACTGCATGAACGTCGACGGGCTCGGCGACAAACTGACGGCGCAGCTTATTGAAGCGGGATTGGTCAAGGAACTCGACGACATCTACAAATTGAAGGATAAGATGCCCGCGCTGCTGGCGCTCGAGCGGATGGGCAAAAAGAGCGCCGAGAACCTCATCGCGAATGTCGAGAACTCGCGCAAGGCCGCGCTCGATCGCGTCATCAATGCACTCGGCATCCGGCACGTCGGAGAACATACGGCGCGCCAGCTCGCGATTCGCTTCGGCACGCTGGAGGCGCTGTCGGCGGCAAGCGAGGAAGATCTCACGTCGGTGCGCGATATCGGCGGCGAGGTCGCGCATAGCATCCGCGAGTACTTCGATGAGCCGCGCAACATGCACGCGGTGAAGCGGCTGGAGAAGGAGCTCGACATCGAGAAGGTGCGCGTCGCGGAGGGTAGGGGACCATTTCGCGATAAGACATTTGTATTGACCGGCACGTTAGAGACGCTCACGCGCGAGCAGGCCGAGCAGAAAATCTTCGAAGGCGGCGGCCGTGTGAGCGGCACGGTAAGCCGCAAGACGGATTTCGTCGTCGTGGGCGTCGATCCGGGCTCGAAGGCGCGCAAGGCGCAGGAGCTGGGCGTGCGAATTTTGGACGAGAAGGAATTCCTGGATCTGAGGTCCTGAAACCATCGATGGCTGATGACCGTAATCAGGATAGGGCGAGTCTCCGCATGATTGTGAGCGGGCGGGTGCAGGGCGTTTTCTTCCGCCACGCGACGATGGAAGAGGCGCGGAGCCTCGGCCTTACCGGATGGGTGCGCAATCTTCCTTCAGGGGAGGAAGTGGAAATCGTCGCCGAAGGTCCGCGTCGGAATTTGCAGATGTTGTGGGCATGGGCGCATACCGGCCCGTCAGGCGCCCGGGTCCATGATGTGACCGAGGAATGGAGCGACTATCGAGGAGAGTTCACATCGTCGTTTCGGATGCGATGAGTTGTGTTGATGTCGATATGAACATACGTGGCATAGCGAATTGGAGGGGCTTCGCGCCATGAGGACTCAACGGCGTTCGCGAAGGGCCCGTAAAAATCCTCGATGGCGTTGGTCCCTATCCATCTCTTCATCGCAGTCACCCAACGACTTCCGGCGAGGCCACATTGTACTTCGCCCATTAGCCGGGCACCTGCCGGATGCTTGAGCAACTTAAGAAGATCGCCCTTTCAAGGATTTTCCGTATTAGCTATACTTTTCTTCTGGTCGAGACATTCACTTTGAGCTTTTTTAATAAACGGGGTATTCGTTCGTTTAGCCTTTAACGGCAAGGAGATTGGACTGAAATGGCAGTACCACCTGAGGTGGCTGGGCAGGCCTCCGAGTCATCCGGGAACGGCGGCGGCGCGCATGCGCATAAACCGCTGACCCCGCGCGAGAGCGTTGTAATTCGCTTCGCTGGAGACTCAGGAGACGGGATGCAGTTGGTCGGGACGCAGTTTACGTCGGAGTCGGCGCTGGCGGGTAATGACATCGCGACGGTGCCTGACTTCCCCGCGGAAATCCGCGCCCCAGCCGGGACACTGGCTGGCGTATCGAGCTTCCAACTCAACTTTTCTTCGAGCGAGATTTTCACCGCCGGCGACGAGCCCAACGTGCTGGTAGCGATGAATCCTGCGGCGCTCAAGGCCAACCTCGAGGATCTCCCGCCCAACGCGGTGTTGATCATCGACAAGGAAGCGTTTACGGACGCTAACTTGAAGCGTGCTGGTTATACCTCCAACCCTCTCACCGATCATTCACTCGATAAATTTCAAATCTTCGAAGTCGATGTGACGCGGCTCACGAGCCTCGCGCTGCAAGGCTCGGGGCTTAGCAATCGCGATTCGTTCCGATGCCGCAATATGTTCGTGCTCGGGATGCTGTCGTGGCTGTATCAGCGCCCCGTCGACAGCGCCATGCGCTACATCGAGAGCCGTTTCAAGAAAAATCAGCCGGTCCTCGACGCCAACCTGAAGGCGCTCAAGGCCGGATGGAACTACGGCGAGACCACTGAGATGTTCGCCTCCAGTTATGTGGTGCCGAAGGCGCATATCTCGCCGGGATTTTATCGCAATATAACCGGCAACAGCGCTACCGCTATGGGCTTCGTCGTCGCGGCCACTCGCGCGGGCCGTCCACTCTTCCTCGGCTCGTACCCGATCACTCCAGCGAGCGATATCCTGCATGAGCTGGCGGGCTACAAAAACTTTAACGTCTATACTTTTCAGGCAGAGGACGAGATCGCGGGCGTATGCTCCTCGATCGGCGCCGCGTTCGGTGGCGCGATCGCAATCACTTCGACCTCGGGCCCTGGCATGAATCTGAAGGCCGAGGCGGTTGGTCTCGCGGTGAAGACCGAACTGCCTATCGTCATCTGCGACGTGCAGCGCGCGGGCCCTTCTACCGGCATGCCGACCAAGCCCGAGCAGACCGACCTGCTCCAATCCATGTACGGGCGTCATGGCGAGTCTCCGGTTCCTATTATTGCGGCAATGACGCCGGGCGACTGCTTCATGGCGGCGTACGAAGCGATTCGCATCGCGGTCAAGTATATGACCCCGGTTATCCTGCTCACCGACGGCCAGCTCGCCAACGGCGCGGAGCCATGGCTGGTGCCCGATGTATCGAAGCTGCCGGAAATCGAGGTCGAGTTCGCGAGCCAGGTGGATGGTCAGGTATTTCAGCCGTATGGGCGTGATGAAGAAACGCTCTCGCGTCCGTGGGCGATTCCCGGCACGCCAGGCTTGCAGCATCGCATCGGTGGTATCACCGGCGAACATCTGACCGGCAACATTTCGTATTCGCCCTCGAATCATGAGCTGATGATCCGAATGCGCGCGCGCAAGATAGCGGGCATCACACGCGAGATTCCGCCGACCGAGATTTTCGGCGATGCGGACGGCGGCGACATCGTGATGCTCGGATGGGGTTCGACTTTCGGGCCGATTCGCGAGGCGGTCAAGCAGAGCCGCGCCAAGGGCAAGAAGGTCTCGCACATCCATCTGCGATATCTGAATCCGCTACCCGCCGACCTTGCCGACAAGCTCCGCAGCTTCAAGAAGGTGATGGTGGCGGAGATGAACATGGGACAACTTTTGAAACTGGTGCGCGCCGACTATCTGATTCCGGCGATCGGCATCAACAAGATCCAGGGACGTCCGTTCAAAGTAGCGGAACTGGTGACCCGGATTTCGCGCGCACTGGAGGAA
>DATGKG010000230.1:0-2154 GCA_035294805.1 Binataceae bacterium (SeqCode)
AGCCCGAATGGATCAGAGCTACAGGTGCGACGCGTAACACGCTGGCAAAGACTAAGTCAAACTGCGCATCGGAGCCGATTTGAGCATTCGTCGTCCGTTATTTCGCTAATAGATTCGCTTAGAACCATCGTAAGCGCGCTAAAGAACGATGGAGAGCAGCGCGATCAACTCGCATCTAGAGCGCCGTCGGCAGTCTTCGCACATAAACCGCCAGCATTAATCCGATGGCGACAAGCCCGATGCATGATAGTCCGAAGACATCGCCGACGCGAACATAGAAGGAGCAGACACCGGGCCACTCGACCTCGCGTACATCTCCGATGGCGATGAAGCGGCTGACAATTTGTATTCTTCCGGTGGACGAGATGATTGCGCTGATACCTTGATTCGCGACGCGCACCACAGGCCGCCGCGTTTCGATCGCGCGCATCGCCGTCATCGCGAGCGTCTGCTGCGCGCCGACCCTTCCATACCAAGCATCATTGCTGATGTTGACGATAAGGTCGGCGCCATTCGCGACCGCATCGCGCATCAGTTGCGGAAAGATACTCTCGTAGCAAATGCGCACGGCGATCCTGGCGCCCGCGAGGTTGAATACTGCGTCGCTATCACCACTGTGCAGATGTTGCACACTCGTGATGGTTCGTAGGCGAGCGCCGAGGAATTGCTGCATCGGCAAGTATTCGCCGAAGGGAACCAGCTTCATTTTGTCGTAATAGCCCGCGACGTCGCCTGAGCGCGATAGCAGGTAGGCGCGGTTGAACATCGTTACCTTCCCATGCGCTTGTTTGAATGCCAACGCGCCGAAGAGAATTGGAGTGCCAGAATCGATTGCGAGCTTCACCAGGGCGCTTCGATAGCCCGCGTCTTCCGCCATCGTTGCGGGATAGTTCGCGGTCGGCTGGAAGATGCACATCGCGGCCGACTCCGGCCAAATGATCAAATCCGGATGGAGCGCCAGCGTCTGATGGGTGTTGGTCTGGTACAGATCGAAGGCCTCGCGCCTGGAACTTGCGGTTCGAGCTTGCGTCGGCGGCACTCCTCCGCTGATCAGCGCGACCTTCAACCTTCCCGCCGCCGCAGTGGAATCGAGGCGCGCCACCTCAATGAAACCGAACAGCAACGCCAACGATGGAATCGCGATCAAACCCGATAAGGCCTTTCGCCTTGCCGCAGCGGACGGCGCCACGAGCACTTCATAAAGTTCTACGTTTACGAAAATGATGAGCGCCGAGATTCCATAGACACCGGTGAACTCTGCGAACTGAATTAGATGGATATCCCGATAAGCGGCGTAGCCGACCAGATTCCACGGAAAGCCAAGAGGCATTCGCGCCCGCAAACATTCCTGGGCCGTCCACGCGATGGGAAGGGTAATTGCCATGGACAGCGATAGAGTTTCGCTCACATAATGAGCGATCGCGACTGCGAAGGCGCAGATGCCCGCCAGCATCAAGCCAAGCATCACGAACTCGAGTGCCGATGTGCCGATCGACAGATGCGCATAGCCGCGCAAGGTCGCGAAGACCCATGAACCCGTCACGCTATAAAAGGTCCACGCTTGAAACCACGCGATGACCAGGACCTGATACGGCCGGCATCCCCGGATGGCATATAGCAACGGGACGAATGCGATCCAGCTCAGGAGCGATAGCTCGTACGGCGGAAATGCGAGGGCGAGCAAAAGGCCGCTTGCTACGGCGAGCAGCGTCCGGACCCCACCTAACCTGCGAGGCCTCGAATCGCTCTTGAAAACGTCATCAACCCTTTTCGGAATTGCGATGCTTATACCTTCTCGGCCTCGATGCGCCCGATCTTTAGTGCCTTCCTGAGCGCAACGTGGTCGCGTTCGGTTTGATCCGCGTAGTCGGATGCGAATTGTACCAAATCATAATCGAAAGTCTCATTGGTGAACGCATCTGTGACGATGCGACGTGCGCTAGTACCTGCGACCAGCCTTTGCTCTTGGCATACTCCCGCTGTGCGAGAAGTTCGACCACGCGGGCTACAGCCGGCGACTCGCCACAGTCGCCGATCTCTTTAAGCCAATCTTCGTCGCGTTCCGTAAGTACATTAAGGAAACCCCATTCGAAGAAGATATCGTGAGAGAAACGAACCGTGTGCCCTAATCGCCCCTTGACGCCCGATCGCGTC
>DATGKG010000231.1:0-4276 GCA_035294805.1 Binataceae bacterium (SeqCode)
AGCGACTTCTTCAGATAGTGCGGCGGATACATCGCGACGCCGACGATCTCCAGCGACTTGAAGGTAATCATCGACGGAGGAATCTGCACTTGCAGGCCGGCCGAGATATTGCCGACCTCGATCACACGCCCGCCGATCCGCACCATCTTCATCGCTTCGAGAAAAGCGTCGGGAACGCCCGCGACCTCGAGGATCACGTCGGGCCATCCGCCGAAGAGTTTCTGCACCTGCGCCAGGCGATCGTCGAACTCCGGATGCTTGCGCATGTCGATGGTATCGTCGGCGCCGAAGCGCCGCGCTTCCTCGAGGCGCGACGCGACCGCATCGATCGCGATGACATGCGCGCCGCGCGCCTTCGCAATCGCCATCGCATGAAGCCCGAGTCCGCCCGCGCCCAGCACGACCAAATTATCGCCATATGCGACGCGCCCGCGATCGAGGCTCCAGTAGACCTGCGACATCGCACAGTTGGCCGACGACGCAATCGAATCGGGGACGTTGTCAGGCACCTTGTAAAAATGCTGCTCGGGCTTTACCCAGTAATGCGTCGCGAACGTGCAGGTGAAGTGCGGCGCTTCATCGGGATGGCGCGCGCCCACGGTCTTCGCGGTGCACGCCGATTGATGGCCCGCGACGCAATTCGCGCATCGGTTGCATACCGTGTAATAGACCGGCGCGATGCGATCGCCTTCCTTGATTGCGTCGCCCGCGTAGTCGCTCTTCACGCCTTTGCCGAGCGAATGCACCACGCCGCTCATCTCGTGGCCAGGCATGATGCCGCGCCGTCCGATAAACTCGCCGCGCCACATATGCACCTCGGAGCCGCATACGTTGGTCTGCGTGACCTCTGCGATGAGACCTCCGGCGGGAGGCTCGGGGACATCGTATTCGTGGAATTCGATCTTGTGCGCGCCCGGAATGAAACCGACTTTTCCTTTCATGGCTCCGGTTTCATCCGGCGCTGGAAAAATGTCAAGCGCTCTTAGTTGTTGGATGGCGTCGGACGCTTGAGGATATCGGGGCCGAGTAACGTCGGACCTCCGGACCTGTAAGGACGCAGGTTCTCGGACTCCCTCGTGGGGCGTTGCTCGGAATGCGCGGCCACATCGATCTCGCGCAACAAGCGCGCCTCCTGCGTCCCGCGCGATACGCATTGGAAGTCCGTGATCGGATGCAGCGGCACATGAAGCGGCGTGCTGTAGGTCGCGTTGACGCTCAGGTTGGTGGATTCGGGACCCGCGGGCTGGACCTTGAAGTTGTACACCGCGCTGCCTCCCGGGTCGGGTTCCGCATCGAAACGGCTGCCAACGCTCTTCATCTGCCCGCAATCGGCGTCGCCCAGCGTGAACGCATGCGCCTCGGCCTCGACGATACCCTGAGTGGGATCGTCGCCGAGAATTTTGAACTCGTGCTTGTTGACGACTTTATGGACAGCATCCCAAGTGAGATCGTAGGGACGCTGCACGATCTCGCGGGTCTGCGTCACGGGCGGTGGCGCAATTTTCGCCGGATAGTAGCAAGCGGCAGCGCCAATCGAGATCGACGCGGCAACGATGAAAAGGCTGACTCGCATTTTCCGTCTAGCGCGCATCATCATAGCAGAGCCTGCGCGAGGCGAAACGCCGCACCTGCGGACATTCCCCCTTAGAGGCATCTATGTGATAATCCGGGCGTGCGGGGCCTTCGTGGCGCGCGCGAGGACTGGATTAATGTCAGGCCACTCAAAATGGAGCTCGATCAAGCATAAGAAGGCGGCGACCGACGCCAAGCGCGGCAAGGCCTTCACCAAGCTGATCAAGGAAATCACCGTCGCCGCACGCATGGGTGGCGGCGATATCAACGCCAACCCGCGCTTGCGTACCGCGGTCACCACTGCGCGCCAGCAATCGATGCCGAAGGACAATATCGATCGCGCGATCAAGAAAGGTACCGGCGAACTCGAAGGCATCACCCTCGAAGAGCTTTCCTACGAAGGCTATGGCCCGGGCGGCGTCGCCATCATCCTCGATGCGCTGACGGACAATCGCAACCGGCTGGTATCGGAGCTGCGCTTCATGTTCTCGCGTCACGGCGGCAACCTCGGCGAAAACGGCTCGGTCGGTTGGATGTTCAAGAAGCGCGGCATCATCACGATCGAGAAGAGCGTGACCGACGAAGACAAGCTGATGGAAATCGCGCTCGATGCAGGTGCCGACGACGTCTCGAGCGACGCGGATAGTTTTCAGGTGACCACGCCGCCGGACAAGCTGCATGCGGTGCGCGACGCGATTGAGAAGTCCGGTATCGCGATAGGCACCGCGGAGGTCGCGCGGATTCCGGAAAACACTGTCGCGGTGTCGGGACATACGGCGGAGCAGGTGCTCAAGTTGCTCGAAGCGCTCGAGGATCATGACGACATCCAGAGCGTGTCGGCGAATTTCGACATCAGCGATCAGGAGTTGGCGCAGATTTCCGCGGCGTCATAATGTCCCTCTCCCGCGGCCGAGCTTGCGAGGCCGCGAACTGGGAGAGGTCGATTGACGATCATGCAAAGCATGTCGTCAATCGGGTGAGGGCCGGTGGCGCTGCGCCGCCGGTGGTGGAGGAGGCAGGACTCGATGCGGGTGCTGGGAATCGACCCGGGGAGCGCGGTCACCGGCTACGGCGTGGTGGATGGAAGCGCGGGCAGCTTTCAGCATATCGCCTCGGGCACTATCACGGCGCGCAAGCTTACGCCCGGCCCCGATCGCCTCAAGAAGATCCACGACGAACTCCTCGAAGTAATCGATCAATACAATCCCGCCGCGATCAGCCTCGAACGCAACTTCGTCGGAGAAAACGCGCAGAGCGCGTTTCGATTGGGCGAGGCGCGCGCGATCGTGATGCTCGCGGCGGCCGATCGCGGCCTCGCATTCTTTGAGTATCCACCGAACCAGGTAAAACTCGCGGTCGCTGCCTTCGGCCACGCCGACAAGGCGCAAGTGAAATTCATGGTCCGCCGCGCGCTCGGCCTCGACGAAACTCTCGCGCTTGCCGATGACGCCGCGGATGCGCTCGCGCTCGCGATGTGTCACCTCGGTGCGACCCGGATGAGCACCATCGAACGGCTCGCGCCGAAGCCACGGCGGAAAATCGACGGATGGAGTACGCGAAGATGAGCGATTTTGTCGCGAAAGGCTCGCCGAAAGGCTCCCAATGATCGCATCGATCGCAGGAACACTGCGGGTGCGCGATGCGGGCCGCGTCGTCATCGAGACCGGCGGCGTCGGCTACGAAATCTTCATTCCACTGTCGACCTATTATCGGTTGCCGTCGCTCGGCAGTCCGACGTATCTGGAAATCCGGCAAATCGTTCGCGAGGACGCGCTGCTGCTGTATGGATTCAGCGATTCGACCGAGAAGCGCGCATTCGATCTGCTGCTCGGCGTGCAGCACGTCGGGCCGAAGGCGGCCCTCTCAATTCTGTCGGTCCTGTCGCCGGAGGATTTAGTGAAGGCGATCTCGCGTGAAGACATCCATCGCATCGATGCGGTCCCTGGCGTCGGCACCAAGCTGGCCGAGCGCATCGTGCGCGAATTGCGCGACAAGATCGCCAACCTCAAATTCGGCGGCGATGCGCATCCGGCGCCCGCGCAGGGAGCGCCATCCACAAATGGGGTGGGGACAATCGTCGACGACGCGGTTTCCGCTCTTGTGAATCTCGCGTACAAACCCATCCAGGCGCAGCGTGCGGTTGATTCGGTGATGGCGGAGGACGCGTCGGCTGATCTCGAAACGCTGATTCGGAAATCATTGGCGGTGCTGCTTGCCGAAAAGTAAAACTCATAGCGATGGCGACGTCATCGCGTCCGACGCGACGCCGAAGCGGCTGACCACACCCGTTGTCGGCGAAGAAGAGCAGCAGCTCGACCTGTCGCTGCGCCCGCACAGCCTCGCGGAGTTCATTGGGCAGGAGCGCCTCAAGCGCGTGCTCGGCATGTCGATTGAGGCCGCACGGAAACGCGGCGAAGTGCTCGACCATGTGCTTTTCTCGGGGCCGCCGGGACTCGGCAAGACCTCGCTCGCGCACATCATCGCGCGCGAGCTGAAGGTCAACGTGCGCACGACCTCGGGACCAGCGATCGAGCGCGCGGGCGATCTCGCAGCGATAGTCGCGGACCTCGAAAAAGGCGATGTGCTTTTCATCGACGAGATCCATCGCCTCGCGCGCGTGGTCGAGGAAATTCTCTACCCTGCGATGGAGGACTTCGAGCTCAACATCGTGGTGGGCAAAGGTCCGGTCGCGCGCACGATGAAG
>DATGKG010000232.1:0-6222 GCA_035294805.1 Binataceae bacterium (SeqCode)
CTCCGCCCTCGGAGCGGCCGCGCCGCGGCTTCGCCCGCTTCGCGTTTCACTTTACCGGAAACGATTGTTTTTCCACTTCTTGCGGCTTTTGCGCTTCGATATTGTGAAGCTGGGTTGAGATTGCGGTGACCAGCGGCTCTAGTCCGGCAAGTTTTTCTGCGGAAATCGCAATCACCTTGAGACTCGTCGCAGCTTCGATTTCACGTACGATCTTCTTCGCGTCGTCCCTGGAAATCAGATCCATTTTATTGAGCGCGATGAGCGACGGGCGCGCGGGAAGATCGGGATCGAATGCCTCGAGCTCGCCGCGCACGACGCGGAAATCCTCGGCCGGCGTGCTGCTCGCATCAAGCACGTATACGAGCACGCTGGTGCGACTGACATGTCGAAGAAATCGGATGCCGAGGCCCTGGCCGAGATGCGCACCCTCGATCAGCCCGGGAATGTCCGCGATCGAAAACGCTTCCTCATCGGAAATCATCACGCGGCCGAGATTCGGCGTGATCGTCGTGAACGGATACGACGCCACCTTCGGACGCGCGGCGGTGAGCGCGCGCAGCAGCGTCGATTTTCCCGCGTTCGGCAGACCGACGAGACCGACCTCGGCGACGAGGCGCAGCTCGAGGCGCACCCAGCGCTGCTCGCCTGCGGTCCCCGGCGTCGCGATGCGCGGCGAGCGACGCGTTGACGTCGCGAAATGAATGTTGCCCTTGCCGCCCTCGCCTCCCTGCGCGATTACCTTCTGTTCGTTCGGCATCACGAGGTCGGCGAGAATGTCGCCGCTTTCATCATCGATGACGACGGTGCCAGGCGGCACGCGCACGATGAGATCGCTCGCGGCCTTGCCGTACTGCTGCTTGCCGCGGCCCGATTCGCCGTCGCGCGCGATGAGGCGCGGCTGGTATTTGAAGTCAAGCAGCGTCGACATACCCTCGTTCACTTCGAAGATGACGCTGCCGCCGCGGCCGCCGTCGCCGCCCGCAGGCCCGCCAAAGGGGCGATACTTCTCGCGCAGGAACGCGATCGCGCCATTGCCGCCCTTGCCTGCATGCACGAATACACGTGCCTCATCGATAAATCTCATGTTCCGGGATCGCTATCTTATGGCATTCGGCGCGCGCAGTAATCATCTGCGAACAGATTGTGGCGGAGGGGAAAGGTGGCGGCCCGCACGGGCGCCCGCTTCGAGGCATGCCCACGGCAGGCGGCGGCTCATCGGCAGATGACGGTCGTAAATCGCATCGTATTCCTGGACCGGAAGCGCG
The DNA here is from genome assembly GCA_035294805.1 of Binataceae bacterium (SeqCode). Lineage (GTDB taxonomy): Bacteria > Desulfobacterota > Binatia > Binatales > Binataceae > DATGKG01. The sequence continues at coordinate 1,266 of DATGKG010000232.1, forward strand.
CCGCGAAGCATCTTGAATTCGCCGGCGCCCGCGCTCAGGTTGAGCAGCATCTGGCGTTTGGCTGCTTCGGCAATCGCAAGCGCAAAACCCATTCGGTAAAGTGCGAGCTTTTGCGGAACCGCCAGATCGTAGGCGATCAGAGAAGCCGTCATCACACCATCTTCGAGGAGATAGCTGAAGAACGCGTCGACGCGGCCGTCCTTGATGAACGCACGATGGTTCATGAAGCGCGCTTCCAGAATCATCGAGAAAAATTCGCGGTTGTACTGCGGGTTAAGCGGCGAATGCTTGCGCAGATACAACTCGCGATAGAGCTCCGCCATTCGGGGAGCGTGCGGCGCGAGCTCCCTGGGGTCTTCGATGATCGTATATGCGGTTCGCTTGAGCCGGGCGAGATCGGCCTGGAAGTTACTGCGTTCGAGAAAGCGGCGGCATTTGGTATCGACGATGTAGATCGGACGGCTCGGCACGATGCGATAGTGATTGGTCCGCAGCGCGTCGAGTCCCTGCGGGTCGCTCATCGGATTAACTGAACGAAAGATGATCGCGGAGCCCGGGTAGCGTTGCGTCAGCATTCTTGTCACCGCGGCAATCTGCGCGGACGCCAGGCCATGGTTCGGATTCGTCGTCAGCAACCAATTGTTGACGTACACGATGCGATCGATCGAACCGATTCGGAATAGCGCGCCCAGCAGCGACCTCGGAGGTTTGAGCAAAAGCGATCGGACGCTGCCAAAGCGTCGCGCGAACTCGGATGCCGAGTACTGATGATAGTGAGCGTAAACCGAGCAGACATTCGAGTTGTCCGCGACGCGTTCGCTGACGACGAGGGGAAGAACGCGTCCGTCAATCCGCAATGCCTCCATCCGGACTCTTGCGTTGTCGAGATAGTGCGCAGGCCCGCGCTCGATGAGGGCGGCCAGATAGCACATCGCCGAATCGGCGGCCGCACCTGATTGCCGGAGCTGGTCCGCACTGATTATCTCGACATCAGACATTTACTCCTGCCGACCAGCGTCGTCTCGATGCCCCTCTTTGCTATGGCGATGTGGTTGCGGGCTTTTTGATGCAAAGGAAGCCCGCGAAATTGAACCATTGGAAGAAGGTCTCCACCAGCTCAAATCCGTTGCGCCGGAAAAGATCGAGGTTTTCCTCCAGGCTGTAGGGAATCAAAACACTCTCGAGCGCCTCGCGTTTTCGAGCGATTTCAGCGTGAGCGTAACCTCGCCGATGTTTGAACTCGTGATATTCGTCGACAAACAGGCCATTGAGATTGCCGCTATTGGGAAGAATTTTCTCGGTCACGATCAATACGCCTTGCTCGGCGAGCGCATCGTAGATCGATCGGATCAAGCAGTGCCTTTCCAACGGACGCACAAACTGGAGTGTCCAACAAAGGATGACGATGCCGGCGTTCTTCAGAGCGTGCTCCGGCAGGTCGCGGTTAAAATCGCATTGGCGAAGCTCGATACGTTGCTGAAGATCATTGTCCGCAACATTTTTCCTCGCCCGAGCGAGCATCGGTAAGGAATTATCGCAGCCGACGAGAAGCGTGGCATCCGGCAGTTCGCGGCCTAGTCCGACCAGCGTGGTCCCGATCGAGCAACCGAGGTCATATATTGTCGTACCCGGAATCCAGAGTTTCTTGCATAGGCTCCTGATCATCGCTTGCTGGTCCAGGTAGAAGGGAATGCTGCGCTGGAGCATGTCATCGAAAACTTCGGCGACTTCTTCGTTGAATTCGAATGGGCTAGTGCCCTTTTCCGGATTGAGAAAGATCCGGTCGCGTTTCACAGCTTCACTCCTGGCCGGCGAAACAAAAATCCACGACTTTCCGGTTTCTCGGGAGCGCCTCGTACAGTCCATGGTTTTGCGAAAACGAATTCCCGCACCAGCTTGAGCCCGCACTCCTCGGCGCAAGCCACGAACTCATTACGATTGATACACCAGCTTAGGAACTGCGTGTAGCCATCGCGAAAGACCCTCTGCAGCGCGACAAATGATGGCGCTACAACGATGGACTGCAACCGGGCGACATATAGAAACTCATGCGTGAACGCTGCCAGCTTACGAAGCTGCTCCCGCCAGTCTTCAACGTAGTGCAATGAGCTACTGCTAAGCACGAGGTCATAGTTGTTGCCGACAAGGTCACTTTCGTTTTCGTGTGCACGAATGTCAGGCTGAAGCTTGCGGGCTATTTCGCACATTTTTGGAAGATCGTAGGAGTCGTATTCGATCTCCAGGTCCGGAAGCAGCACCTTACTGTAGAGATAGTAGTGGCCTACCCCTGCGCCCCAATCCAAAATCGAAATTCTATGCTTATTTCGCGCGGCAAGCGCGAGGACGTAGCCATAGGACATCATCACGTTATGCGCAGTACGCAGCTCACGCGATGTGTCCCATGGCAGGTGCGAGACGCCTAATGGGCCGGGCCCTTTAAGGTTGCGAACGATGATCGGCCAGTGCTTCTCCTGCGCCTCGGCCATAGACGGATCGTTCCAATTCGCAAGCGCGTACCAACCTTGCGGAACGTACTCCATCCCGGAAAGGACATAATCGATAGCGCCCTTGACCGGCGGCGCCAGTCGATCGGCTATTCGCTGGAGGCCGTTGCGTACGAAAGCACGACCGCGTCTCATGCTGTGCTGCTACGCGCACGCCTCCGCCAGCACCCGTACCGTATCGATGGAGCCCGTCCCAATCAGCATCGTCTTGATCGGCGACGCTTTCCACGCCTTCAGCCGATCGATGATGCGCTCCTTGGGCCCGACCAGCGCGACCTCATCGACGAGCTTGTCGGGAATCGCCGCCATCGCTTCGTTCTTCTTGCCGCTTAGATAGAGGTCCTGAATCTGCTTCGCCTCGCCCGGATATCCGAGGCGAGTGGCGTAGTCGTTGTAGAAGTTCTTACTGCGCGCGCCCATCCCGCCAATGTAGAGCGCCATGTTCGCCTTCACTGGCATCCGGCACTTCTCGACGTCGGGTCCCATCACGCAGGTGACGAAGGGCGCGACGTCGAACTGGTCGGCAGTCTTGTGGCCCTTCGCGAGGCCCGCTTTAACCGCATCGCCGATGACATTGTACTTCTCGGGGCTCATCCAGATCGGGAGGACGCCATCGGTGATTTCCGCCGCGAGCTCGAGGCCCTTGGGACTGATCGATGCGCTATAGATCGGCATGTCCTTGCGCCCGTGCAGGATGCTCTTGAGCGGCTTGCCGAGTCCGGTCGAGCCGGGACCCATGTAAGGAACATCGAACTCCTTGCCGTGCAGCTCGACCGGCTTTTCGCGCGCGAGGATCATCTTCACGATTGCGACATACTCGCGGGTGCGCTGGAGCGGCTTGCCGTACGGCATCCCGTGCCATCCTTCGGCGACCTGCGGACCCGACGGTCCGATGCCGAGGATGAAGCGCCCGCCCGAGAGCGCATCGAGCGTCATCGCGGTCATCGCCGTCATCGCGGGGGAGCGGCCGGGCATCTGCATGATGCCGGCGCCGAGGCGAATTTTTTTCGTGAGCGCGCCGATCCACGCCAGCGGCGTGATGACATCGGAGCCATACGCCTCACCGGTCCAAATCGAATCGAAGCCGCACTTCTCGGCCTCCAGGATCAGGTCCATCGGCAATCCCATCTGCGCGCCGGAATATCCGGTAATCAGTCCCAGTTTCATAATGTCGCTCCTGTCGCGAATTTGTGGCACAGACTTTAGTCTGTGAAAATGAAAAGCCCCACGGAGAAATCCGCGGGGCTTCATACTTCGATGCGATGCGACGTCTACGCGCTCGCCCCGTTGGTCTCCGCGCTCGGTTCGATCCTCACGCGCCGCTTCACGTTGCGGAACGTTTCGTACTTAACCACGCCATCGACGCGGGCGTAAAGCGTATAGTCGCGGCCCATCCCGACGTTGCGGCCCGGATGCACTTTGGTCCCGCATTGGCGAACGAGGATGTTACCGGCCTTGACGGTCTGGCCAGCATAAATTTTGACGCCGCGATGTTGTCCGGGACTGTCGCGGCCGTTGCGCGTTGAGCCTTGTCCTTTCTTATGCGCCATCTTTAAAAATCTCCTCGACTCCGCTGATCGCTCCGCCTCATTCTATATTTCGATTCGGCCCTCAGACAGCCCGAATCGGCTCCGCGAGGCTCCTGCGGGCGGCGCTACGCGCCCCGTTCCGGCCTGTGCCGATCAGTCGTGGTGCCGCGCAAAGGTAACGGGCTCAAGCGCCCGCCGAAATCTCTTCGATCTTCAACACCGTCAATTCCTGACGATGGCCGCGCTTGCGGCGATAATTCTTGCGCCGCTTCTTCTTGAATACGATGACTTTAGTACCGCGCGGCTGCTGCACGATCTTCGCGTTCACCGCGGCTCCGGCCACCAATGGCCGTCCGACGATGGGGCTGTCGCCGCCGATCGCGAGAACATCGGTAAGCGAGATTTGGCTGCCGACATCGCCGATGAGGCGTTCGACGGTGATCTGATCGCCCGCCGCGACGCGGTACTGTTTTCCGCCAGTCTTTATGATTGCAAACATGATGGGACGAACCAACTTAATTATCGGTCCATCGGGGTCGTGTCAATGTAGGCGTCGCGCGCGATCGATGCGGCCGCTGCGCGGGTTTCGACCCCCGGCTTCTCGAAGATGCGGCTGGTGTGTTTGCGACGGTGTCGTGACTGATAGCGAGGAGAATGGCGATCTCCGGTCCGGTCTTGCCGTCGCCAACCAGCGACAAGACTTCGGCTTCGCGGTCGGTTAGTCCCCATAGCACCATTGTTCGGAGACGCCGATGCTCAGCGGACTCGCCGCGCTCGACCAACACCGTGAAGTATTCCGCTCCCTCGGTGCCTAACATTCGAATGCCGCGCAGCTTCAGCACGAAACCGCTGCGATGATGGTGAAAGCGGCCGGCGCGGCCGCGGCGGCGGTATAGTACGGCTCACGAAAGATGCTCTTCAATG
>DATGKG010000233.1:0-3531 GCA_035294805.1 Binataceae bacterium (SeqCode)
CATCGCTCGCGAAGGAAGGCGCGCTACTCGCGAAAGGTGATCTGGTCGCGACGATCGACGGCGGCCTCGCGGGATTGCTGATCGGCGAGCGCACCGCGCTCAACTTCATCCAGCTCATGTCCGGTATCGCGACCGCGACGCGCAATTATGTCGACGCGATCAAAGGCACGCGCGCGAAGATCGTCGATACGCGCAAGACGCATCCTGGCCTGCGCGCCGTCGAGAAGTATGCGGTTCGATGCGGCGGCGGAACGAACCATCGCTTCGGCCTCGATGGCGGCGTGCTGATCAAGGAAAACCACATTGCGGCGGCAGGTTCGGTGCGTGCGGCGATCGAGGGCGCGCAGAAGATCACGCCGCACACCATCCGCATCGAGATCGAATGCGAGACGCTGGCGCAGGTCGAGCAGGCGCGCGACGCCAGCGCCGACATCATCATGCTCGACAACATGAACCTGGAATCGATGACGCGCGCACGCCAACTCGCGGGCGACAAAATCATTCTCGAGGCGTCGGGCAACGTGAATCTCGATACTGTCCGTGCGATCGCCGAGACCGGCGTCGATTTGATTTCGGTGGGCGCGATCACGCATTCCGCGCGCGCAATGGACATCAGCATGCGCATCGACAGCTAATCTGCGATCTGATTCTCGCTTATTTCCGATTCGGTGCTATACAAACCGAACGGCCACCGGCCGGGCTTGGGAGGCACTGCTATGCCAACTCCGCAACACATCCTCGACGGCTACAAGGTTCTCGATTTCACCCAGGTGGTGGCGGGTCCGACCTGCACCCTAATGATGGCCGAGATGGGCGCCGAAGTGATCAAGGTCGAGCTCACTCCGAATGGCGATCCCGCGCGCGGCGGCCCATACCTCAACAAGGAAGGCCGCAGCGGATACTTCGTGCAGCACAATCGCGGCAAGCAGGCGATTTGCGTCGATGTCAAAACTCCCGAAGGTCACGACATCATCGAAGGGCTGATTCGTAAGGTTGATGTGCTGGTGGAAAATTATTCGCCCGGCACCATCGGGCACATGGGATTCGACTACGAGCGCGTGAAGGCGCTCAATCCGAAAATCGTGATGTGCTCGATTTCGGCATTCGGGCAGACTGGCCCGCTCGCGCATGAACCGGGCTTCGATTTTCTCGGCGCCGCGTATGCCGGAATAACCTCTATGGGTGGCGAGGCGGGCGGCTCGCCGTACTTCGCGATGACCGCGATGGGCGACGTGAGCACGGGCGCGCACGCGTGCGGCGCGGTATGCGCGGCCCTGCTCTATCGCGAGCGCACCGGCATCGGGCAGCATCTCGATTTGTCGCTGCTCGATACTTATTTCCACTATCACGAGGCCGCGGTCGAGGCACACAGCCTTACCAAGGGCGAGTTCAAGCCGACGCGCTCGGGCAAGCATTCGTGGTATGCGCTGCCGTGCGGCGTCTTCAAGGCCAAGAATCGCTACTTCATCATCATCGCGACGCTCGACCATCATTTTCGCGCGCTGTGCGAGGCGATGGGCAAGCCCGAGATGTTCGAGGACCCGCGTTTTCGCCTCAACGTCAATCGGCTGAAAAATGTCGACGCGCTGGTGGACGAGATCGAAGGATGGTTCGCCTCGATGCCGAGTGACGAGGCGGCCGACGCCGCGCTGCGCGAATATCGCGTACCGCATGCGCCGGTGTTGTCGGTGGAAGAGGCGGTCAAGCATCCGCATCTGCGCCAGCGCGGCACGGTGCGCACCGTCCATGATCGCATCCTCGGGGATTTCGATGTGCCCGGGTTTTCGTTCCGCTTTTCGAATTTCCCGACTCCGCTCGAACTGCACGCGCCGATGCTTGGCGAGCACAACGAGAAGGTGCTGACCGACATTCTGGGCTATTCGCCCTCGCGCGTGCGCGAACTGGAGGAGAAGGGCATCCTGAAAAGCGGCCCGGCATAACAAATTGTAGGAATCGGAGATCATCATGGATCAAAAAGCACTATGCTTCCTGACGCTCAGCGACCTGGCGGCGGCGATTCGCAAGCGCGAGATCACCTCGGTCGAGGCGACGCGCGCGGTGCTCGATCGCATCAAGGCGCTCAATCCTTCCTTGCGCGCGTATCTCACCGTCCTCGATGAACCTGCGCTGCGTCAGGCCGAAGTCGCCGATAAGGAAATCGCGGCGGGGAAGTATCGCGGGCCGTTGCATGGCGTGCCGGTCGCCGTGAAGGATCTATGCTGGACCAAAGGCGTGCCGACCACGTGCGCGAGCAAGGTACTGCGCGATTTTCGTCCCGACTCCAACGCCACCGTCGTCGATCGCTTCGAAGCGGCTGGCGCGGTGCTGCTGGGCAAGCTCCATCTGACCGAATTCGCGATGGCCTGGTATCACCCCGACATTCCCACGCCGCACAATCCGTGGGATGCGAAGCTGTGGCCCGGCGCGTCCTCGAGCGGTTCGGGCGCGGCGACCGCCGCGGGTCTCTGCTATGCCGCCATCGGCACCGATACCGGCGGGTCGATCCGGTTTCCGTCCGCCGCCAACGGCATCGTCGGGATGAAACCTACATATGGTCGGGTAAGCCGCCATGGAGTGTTCCCGCTCGGCGAATCGCTCGACCATATCGGGCCGATGACGCGCAGCGTCGCCGATGCGGCACTCGTCCTCGCCGCGATTGCTGGGCGCGATCCGCGCGACGACACCTCGCTAGATGCGCCGCTGGACGACTACGCCGCCGCCGCGAGAGCGGGCGCGTTCAGCATCCGCGTCGGTCTCGATGAGCAATACCTGAAGCGAGCTTCCGACGATGTCGCAGCCGCGATCACGAATGCAGTTCGCGATATGGAGCGCATCGGCGCGCGCATCGTCAAAGTGAAAGTTCCCGATGTCGAGCCATGCCTCGCGAATTGGACCACCCTATGCGCCTCGGAGGCGGCAGCTGGCCACGAGAAGACATTTCCCTCGCGCGCATCGGAGTACGGCCCCGGCTTTCGTTCGTTCCTGGAAGTCGGCGTCAAGGTGCGCGGCCAGGACTACGCCAACGCGCATATGGTGCGCGAGCGCTTCTCCGCGCGCCTGCAGCCGCTCTTCGATCAAGTCGACGCGATCGCGTGCGCATCGATGCCATTTGCGACGCTTCCGATCGATTCGATTCCTCCCGAGGCGAGCGCCTTCACCGAGCCCAATCCGCTGATGGCATTCACCGCGCCATTCAACATGAGCGGCAACCCGACGCTGTCGTTGCCGGGCGGCGACGGCAAGGGCGCGCCTCCACCGAGCCTGCAACTGGTAGGACGCCATCTGGGCGAGGCAACGTTGATTCGCCTCGGCGCGGCCTACGAACGCGCGACCGAATGGCATACGCAGCGGCCATCGATTTGAACTGCTATAGTGTCGGCAGCGGCGTCTCCTCGGGGGCGCCGCTGCTATTTGACGGAGCTGTCACAGATCGTGAAAGTGCAAAAACAAACCCACTTCATCGAGGAAGATCAAGGAGTTTTTCGATAAACACCTGCTATTCGAGCTTCCTAGAAATTCCTCTCCCACATT
>DATGKG010000234.1:0-14881 GCA_035294805.1 Binataceae bacterium (SeqCode)
TGATTCTCGGTTCGGGACCGGCGGGGCTGACCGCCGCATTGTATGCCGCGCGCGCCAATCTCGCGCCGACGCTGGTGGAAGGCGCGGAGCCCGGCGGCCAGCTTACCATCACGACGGAAGTGGAAAATTATCCCGGGTTCGACAAGGGCGTCCAGGGTCCCGAGATGATGGAGATCTTCCGGCGTCAGGCCGAGCGCTTCGGCACCAAATTCATCACCGGTCACGCAACCGCGGTGCGGCTTGGCAAATGGCCATTCGAGGTCGACGTTGAGAAGGAGACACTGAACGCGGAAGCGCTCATCGTTGCGACCGGCGCGACGGCGAAGCTGCTCGGTATCGAATCCGAGAAGCGCATGATGGGATATGGCGTCAGCGCATGCGCGACCTGCGACGGCGCATTCTTCAAAGATAAGGACGTTCTGGTGGTAGGCGGCGGCGACACCGCAATGGAGGAAGCGACGTTCCTGACGCGCTTCGCGAGCAAGGTCAGGGTCATCCATCGGCGCGATGAGCTGCGAGCCTCAAAGATCATGCAGGAACGGGCCCGGAAGAATCCGAAGATCGGATTTATCTGGAATTCCGCCATCGATACCATCCACGGCACGCAGAAGGACGGCGTCACCGGCGTAAGCCTCAAGGACACCATCAGCGGCGCGCTATCCGAGCACAAGACCGATGGCGTGTTCATCGCGATCGGCCATCAGCCCAACTCGCAACTGTTCAAGGGCCAGCTCGAAATGGACGAGGTCGGATATCTGAAGACGAAGCCCGGCTCGACCTACACCAACATCGCCGGTGTGTTCGCCGCTGGAGACATCGCGGACTCAGTCTATCGTCAGGCCGTGACCGCGGCCGGCACCGGATGTATGGCTGCGATCGATGCCGAACGATGGCTCGAGGCTAATCATCCCGACTAGCGAGGCGCGGCCGCACTGGAACGTCCGCGCGTGGGCCGAACCCGTCGATCCGTTGCGCGGCGCTGCGGCGCTTGCGGTGTTGTTTCATCATTCGGTCCGGCAAGCGTTTCTTGATCCTCATCCGTTGGCGCTGATGTTTGGCCATCCGGCCGTCGCGATATACTTCGTCATCAGCGGCTTCTGCATTCATCTTTCGCAGGCGCAGCGGCAGGCACACAGTGCCGAGGTCGATTGGCGCCGATTTTTCTATCGACGTGCGCGCCGGCTATTGCCGACTCATTACACCGCGCTGATGGCGTCCGTCGCGGCCGGTCTCTTCTTTCGGAGCGAGTTGATAAATCGTCCGACGTTGTCGAATGTCGTCTCGCACGTGCTGATGGTGCATGTCTGGTACCCGCGATTCTTTTGGAGCATCAACGAAGTCTTCTGGACCATCGCGATCGAGGTCCATTTCTATCTCGTCTATCCGATTTTTCTGCGGATGCGCGATACGCTCGATGGCTATCTTCCGGTCGCGCTGCTGATTGGCGGCTTCGCCGTGTACCTCGCCGCCGCGTTTGCTCTTCCGAGCGAATGGCGCTGGGTCGGAGAACATCTCTTCCTCGAATACTGGTGGCAATGGGCGCTTGGCGCGTACCTCGCCGATGTATATGTGAGCGGGCGCGCGCGATGGTGGACGGGACTGGCGACGGCGCGAGGGTCATGGCTTTGGTGGGTATCGATCGTGCTCGCGGCCGGCTATCTCTATCGCAACACGATGCTCTATCCGCTCGGGCCCGATTGGTTTTCGCCGCTGCCGTGTTTTCTGTTGCTCGCCTCGCTGCTGCTAAAAAGCGAGCAGGTGCGGATTCCATGGCTCGCCTACGTGGGAACGTTTTCCTACTCGTTGTATCTGATCCATCCGGTGGCGATATGCCTCGGGCTCGCGGCGCTGGGCGGTTCGCACGGCATCGCGCCGTTCATCTGCTACATAGTGTCTTCCATCGTCGCCGGATGGGTGTTCTTTCTCGCGGTCGAACGCCACTTCCTTTCGAACAAACAGCGCAGGCATCAGGCAGAGATCGCCGACGCCATGCCAACCCTCGCGGCCACCTGACTTTCGCCCCGAGGCCTGGCGACGCTCTATGATGGCTCGTGACAAAACATTTCACCTGGTCGCAATGGCGTTCGTATCATGCTCGCGATCGCCGCTCTCGCGCGAGCCGACGACAACGGCAGTACCGCCGCGATGGTACAGAAAATCGTCAGCGGTGACCGCCTCCGCAATCCGAACGATGCTACCTGCCAAAATCCGGAACTCGTTTGTGATCTAGTTCCAGCGTGCGGTTCGAAAGGCACCAGCTCAGCGTGTATCCGATCGTGACATCCGGCGTGGAAATCGCCTCATTCCTGGGTTATCGGAGGGGTTCCAAATTGGCAGCGTTGGTTGTCACCTTTGGTTCGCAGATAAAAGCCTCTGGCATACAGGATGCTATGTAATGAGTTGAGAATGGCGAGGAGCCAACCTCGATGAAGCCCACCAGTTTCTTAAAGGAAAGTTTTCGGCATATGCGCCCCATCTGTCTTGCGGTTGCCGCTGCGATGGTCCTGATCTCCGGATGCGCTGCTTCTACCCCTCGATATCAGACGCGGCCTTTTTTCCTCGATGAAGAGGACACCGCGACCCATGGCCGCAAAAGCTGGTTTGATAGAATCATCGAAACCGATCCCGGCGTCACTGACTATGTGGTCGCGACTGATTACCAGGAACAACCCCCGCGACGAATCGCGGTCCTGCCGTTTGTCGATCATGGCGATGGAGAATACACCGTTGACAAGATCCCGCTGAGCTGGCGCAAGAGCGAGGAACAGCTCAACCGTTCCGCGTGGACGCATGCCAACCGGGTGCGACGTTCGGTAAGCGGCGAAATCGGCGGCCGCGAGTTCCAAATCGTTCCCTTGGTTGCGGTCGACGCCGTCCTTGCGGATCGTGGAATTGATAACTGGAATAAGCTCCTCGCCGTAAAGCCCGAGCAGCTCGGACACTGGTTGGATGCCGACGCCATAGTTTATGGAGAGATATTGGATTACGAAGCCTACTATGCGGGCCTGATTTCAGTCTGGCGCGTGACTGCCGCTGTCAGAATCGTTTCGACCCGCGATGGGCACGAATTCTTTACCGCTGACAGTCACCGCTATTCAGTCGATTTGTCCCCGGCGATCGATCCGATTGATATCGGCATCAACTCGGTCGAGACGCTAATTGATTTGCGCGACCTCAGGCTTGCTCGCGCCGAGTACGAAGTCGGTCGCGAGATAGTCATGCGGCTTCCGACCGCACGGCTCAACATTGCGCAGTTGCAAAAATCGGCGGTGGAGAAGGAACGAGGTCTCGAAGAGGAGGGCGCCGTCAAAGGCACCGCTCAACAGATGGCGCAATTCGGGCGCGAGGTTCCCAACTCGCGGTAACTCCGGATATTTTCCTTACCATGAGGTTCCAAGGAGGCCGAGAGGATAGCTTCCACTCTCCGCTGGTACTTTTTATTTGCGGATGGTTCATTTTGATCGGCATTCTCGATCAATCGAGCATCGCCGGAAGCACCGAACACGATGCCGCTTTTGATTTCCTGGCTACCAACCTGACGATTTTTAGCGCCGCCGGTCGGCAGATTATCGGCCACGCCCATTACAGCAGCTCAAGAAGTGATGACACAGAGCTAATCCGGGGAGAGAGCAATTACCTGAATGGCGCTCGCGACGTTGAACTTGACTACCTGAAGCCGGGAGATTCAGGCGAGCCGCCCACCCTCGCGCGCCATGAGTATTCATCCTTCAACCCTGACGGATCGCCGCAGTTCGTGGAAAGTCTCGATCCTGTCTCCGGTGCCGCCTCCTGCGCCGAATACGTCAACGGCACCGCCGAGGTTCACGAGGCAATTCTCGACGTACCATCCGACACCTACGCCGGCGCGACGCAGTTGATGTTCATCGTAGGCAAGCTACGACAGCAACAGCTCGAAGCGATCAAATTCCACTCCTTCAACTGTGCTCCCACGCCCAAGATTTTTCTAATATCGGTGTCGGTTCCGACCGAACGGGAGGAGTGGGCAATGTATCCCGGAAAGCTCGCTAAGCTCGAGCTTGAACCCGATTTCGGGTGGCTGACCGTTCTGATCACACCATTCCTGCCCAGGATCTTCGCTTGGTTCGATCCGAACGATAACTGGAACTACGTCGGCGCCCGATACGACCGCTATTACAAGGGTCCTCATATCGTGACCGTGCGCGACCGAGCACACTGAGAACCCTTGGGCTGGTTCGTGGAATGCGGCCAGCCCTTCCCGTCGCGAAATCCGAGACACTGGATTTCCAACCGCATCGTTTCTGGTCCTTCCGACGGAACATTATTGACCGGATGCGGTTCCCGCCGAGCCCGCCGATACAGTAAACTCGCGCCAACAGGGGCTCGTTCAGTAATGAATACGAAAGAAGCGCGGGGAGCGTGGCTCATCGTCGGCGTGCTCTTCATTTCATGGTTCACCGTATGGGGCGGTGGCGCCAACACCGGCGCGGTTTTCTTCACTCCGGTGCTCAACCATTTCGGATGGACGCGGGCGAGGCTATCGGGCGGCTATGCGGCGTCGGCACTGTCAGCGGGCGTGTTCGGGCTCGTAGTCGGATGGCTGCTGGATCGCGTCGACGCGCGCAGCGTGATGGTCGGCGGCGTCGCCATCGTCGCCGGCGGATACATGCTGCTCACCCGCACGCATACCTTTCCGCAATTCTTCGGATGCAACCTGCTGCTCGGCATCGGCTATGTTGCCTGCACCGGTATTCCGTGCTCGTTGGTGCTCGCGAACTGGTTCAACGCGCGGCGCGGCCTCGCGATGGGAATCGCGCTGGCGGGTGCATCGGTCGGCGGTGCGGTGATGACGCCGATCACTAACTGGGCGATCTCCGCCCACGGGTGGAAGTTCGGCTACTTCGTCGTCGCGGCGCCGATGATACTCATCGCCATCCCGCTGCTGATCGCGTTCGTGCGGACCCGGCCACCGACCGAAATTGCCTCAGAAAGACCCTCCGCAGAACCCGCGCCCGCGCCGGTCGAACTTCCCGGCCTCGAGATCGGCGAGGCGCTGCGCTCGCGCTCGATGTGGCTGATCACGCTGGTGCAGTTTCTGTTCGCGTCGCTGTTCGCGGGCCTCGGGCAACACATCATCGCGTACCTCATCGATATCGGTTACAGCCGCGACACCGCGGCGAGCGTGCTGAGCATGCTGTTCGTTTTCACCACTATCGGTAGCCTGCTCTCAGGTCCGATGGCGGATCGCGTGAACGCACGCCTCGCAACTGCCGCGACATGGTTCCTTACTGCGGTCGCGGTCTTCGCGTTGCTCGACGCCTCGCACTTCCCGGCGCTGATGGTCTATGCGGTCCTGGTCGGCGCGGTCGGCGGCGCATTCGGTGTGCTGCTACCGCTCCTGATGCTGGAATCGCTCGGCATCAAACGCTTCGGCTCGCTGATGGGTATCGCGGGATTTCTCAGCACGCTCGGATATGCAGCTGGTCCGGTCATCACCGGATGGTTTCATGACCGCTTCGCCAGCTACGTCGGCGCGCTCTGGATGTTCATCGCGCTATCGATCCTTTGCGTCGTCGCGTGCCTCGCGTGCCGGCCATGGCAAAGCGTGGTCGAGGAGCGTGTCGCGCGCGAAGCCGCCTAGAACCGGCAGCATCGAAAGTCCGAATGTGCTAACCTCAAAGAGCGGCGTCCACTTGGACGCCGCGCTCGTTTAGAGGGTACGCCCAAAAACAAAAAGTGCAAAAACAAACCCACTAAATGTAGCAAATCCAAGGCTTTTCGTGTTTTCTTCGCCTGCTAACGCGTAGCTTCGAGCGTACCGATGTGGTCCGCGCAGACCTCGGTCGCGAGGTCGTAGGTCGCGCGCAATCCGCGATTGAAGTTCTCCACCGATAGCCGCTCGTCTACGCCATGAATGCCGTCGCCATCGGCGCCTTTCAGCACCAACGGAAGAAAACCGTATACGGGAATTCCGCGCGCACGCAGGAAGCGGGAATCGGTGACCGCCGTCATCATCGTCGGCGCGAAGCCCATCCCCTTGAAATCGGTATGGATGACCTTTGTGATGGCGTCCCACAGCTCGCCCGACGCCGGCGAGGGTTTGGCGCGTATGGGACGCAGGCGCGCCTCGACCGCGATGCGCGGGCCGGCGGCCGCTTGGACTTCGCGAATAAAGGCGGCGGCGTCGGTATCCGGAAGCAGACGGCAATCGACATCGGCCTCGGCGTGCGATGGAATCACGTTGACCTTGTTGCCCGCCGTGATGATGGTGAGTGTTAGGGTGTCGCGCAGTGAGGCCTGCAAACTCGGCGCGGCGAGTATTCCCCGCGACGCAACATCCAGCATGCCCGGCCAGTCCAGATGGGTCAGCTCGTACGAAATCGGAAAAGGCTCGTAGCGCGCCCTATCAAGGAAGCTCTGCGCCACCAGCGGCTCCAAATGCGCAGGACGCGCCGACGCCATCGTCATCAGGCGCGAAAGGCCTTCGACGAGAATCTGATTCGGATTGTCGGGACTCGGAATCGACGCATGTCCCGAGACGCCCTTCGCGGTTAGATGCAGCCACAGCGGCATCTTCTCGCTGACCGCGATCGGGAAGTCCGCGACATTGGGGCGGAACGGATCTTCGCTCGCCGTGCCGCCCTCGTTGATGGCGAAGGCGGGATCGATCGATTCGAAGTGATTGTCCACCATCCAGCGCGCGCCCCATTCGCCGCCGGCTTCCTCGTCGGGATTGATCATCATCTCGATTCCGCGACGTAGCCGGACGCTCGCGCGCTTGAGCGCGATCATCGTCATCAGCGCCATGATGCCGTGGGCTTTGTTGTCGATGGCGCCGCGCCCCCATACGTAGCCATCGGCGAGGTCCGCGCTGAATGGCGGGTGCGTCCACTCGCCGCCGGCGGCCGGGACCACATCGGCATGCGACATGAAGAGCAATGGCCGCAAGGTGACGTCGCCGGGGATGCGTGCGACCAGCGTGACCATTCCCGGTTTGCTCTCGAAGGTCTCGTTCTCGATACCCTCGCGGTCGAGCAGCTTCTTCAGATATGCGATCGCATCGGCGGTGTTGCTCGGAGGATTGGTGGTGTCGAACTGAACATAGCGGCGGAAGTAGTCGAGCGCTTCGGCATCGAGCGTGCGCCAGTCAGGCGCGCGTGTCGCATTTGTCGAGGACGGCGAAATGCTCTGCGCGGAAAAAGCGACCGAGGTGAAAATCGCGAGCGACAACAGCGCGAGCACGGCGCTTAGCGCAATGAAAAGACTCCTGGATCCTGGCGGCACCTGCGATCCCCCCGAACATGAGTCCCCGCGCGACCAGGCTCGTCGTCAGCGAAGCCTACAATGTTTGCCTGAAGCCGGAAGTTGAGTCCAACAATTTCTGGAGCAGGGATCTATGCCTTCGCCTTGTCGATGCGGGGGAAGAGTGCTATCGGCGGTTTCACGCGATGGCCGGGTTTGACCCCCTCGCCGTATGGCGCGTGCAGGGTCTGCTGATCGACATTCAGCAGGTCCACCAGCTTTGCGGACATCGTAGGAAGGAACGGTTCCAGAAGATCTGCTGCGACGCGCAACGCCTCCAACAGATTCGCGAGTATTTGTTCAACGCGCGTCAGTTGCGCGGGATCCTTCGCCATTTTGAAGGGCTCGGTGATCACGATGTACTTGTTGGCGACGTCGAGCGCGACCTGGATCGCCTCGAGCGCGCGATTGAACTGCAGCTCCTCGATTTGTGCTCCGACCGCCGCAGGAAGATTCACAAACGCGTTGACGATCTCGCTATCGAGGTCCGCTCGCACGCCGGGTGCAACCTTCACTTCGCCGCCGCAATAGCTTTGCGCCATTCGTAGCACACGGCTCGCGAGGTTGCCTAAATTGTTCGCGAGGTCGGAGTTATAGCGCTCGATGAGCCGCTCGTCTGAGAAGTCGACATCGAGGCCGTATACGATTTCGCGCATCTCGAAGTACCGCAGCACGTCGGCGCCGTAATTGCGCTCGTATTCCATCGGATCGGGAATGTTGCCCGAACTTTTCGACATCCGCGAGCCGCCGAAATTGAGCCATCCGTGCACGTTCAGATGCCGAAAGAGAGGCAGTCCCGCGATCATCAGCATCGCGGGCCAATATACGATGTGCGTCTTCAGAATATCCTTGCCGATGAAGTGCTCGGTCACCGGTAGGATCTCGCGTAACGCGGCGTCGCTGGTGTCTGGCAGCTCGCTGACGTACGCCCAGAACGCGTCGAACCAGACGTAGGTTACAAACTTCGCATCGAACGGCAGCTCAATTCCCCAATCGAGCCGCGTCTTCGGTCGCGAGATGCTGAGGTCCTCCAGCGGCTCGCTCAGCATGTTGATTGCCTCGTTGCGATAACGATCGGGCCGGATCAAATCGGGATTGCTTTTGACGTGCTCGAGCACGCGCTCGCGATATTTTTCCAGCCGCAGGAAATAGTTGCCCTCGCTAATCAACTCGACTGGAGTGTTGTGCGAGGGGCAAATGTTTCCCGGCAGCAATTCCTTCTGGGTGTAGAAGCGCTCGCATCCGACGCAGTACAGCCCCTGATAATCCTTGAAGTAGATTTCGCCTTTGTCGTATGCGCGTTGCAGCATCGATTGCACGAACTTCTGATGCGTCGGGTCAGTGGTGCGCACGAAATAGTCGTAGCTGATGTTGAGGAGGTCGAATCCCTTTCGAAAAACTTCCGCGATGCGATCGACGAACTGCTTCGGCTTCAGTCCTGCGCCGGCGGCGGCGCGAAAGTTCTTGTCGCCGTGCTCGTCGGTGCCGGTTACGAAGCTGACGTTCTGCTTGCCGAGCTTGCGGCGATAGTGACGCGCGAACACGTCGGCGGCGAACGCTTCCGAAGCGTGTCCGACGTGCGGCTGACCATTGCTGTAAAAGATCGCCGTCGTTATATGCACTCGATCGGCCATAATTCTCGAACTGCGATGCTAATTTGGGCGCGACTGCTCGGGCGGCCGCGTCGACACGAGGTCTTCGCGGGTCGCCTCGACCACGCCGCCGTCTTCCTCGCGCTGAATCAACACGGTCTGCGTGAAAATGTTTTGCCTGATCACCTTGCCGTCGCCCTTCACGCATTGCACGCGCTTACCGACCGCGGGAAGTCCGCGCTTGAGTTCGACATAAGTCGCATATTCGTAGCGCAGGCAACACTTGAGGCGGCCGCACATTCCCGCCAGCCGCGAGGGGTTGAGCGCGAGGCCCTGCTCGCGCGCCATCTTGACGGTGACCGCCTCGAAATCGCGCAGCCACGAGGAGCAGCATAGCTCGCGCCCGCACGGCCCGAGACCTCCGGTCACTTTGGTCTCATCGCGCGCGCCAATCTGCTTCATCTCGACACGCACGCGCAGCGTGTTGGCGAGGTCGCGCACGAGATCGCGAAAGTCGACGCGATTTTCGGCGATGAAATAGAACACCGCCTTGCGCCCGTCGAATGAGTAATCGACGTTGACCAGCTTCATCGCCATCCCGCGTTCGTGGATGCGATCGAGACATAGCCGTCGCGCGCGCGCCTCGCGATCGAGGTTGTCCGCTTCGACGCGCAGATCGTCGGCGCTGACGAGCCGGATAATCGGGCGGAGCTGCGACAGATCGATCGTATGCGCGGGCTCGTGTGGCTCGAGCTCGATGGTGCCGACGCGTACGCCGCCGTCGCTATCGACCAGCACCCGGTCGCCGCGGCGCATCGCGACGTCGCCGGCGAGATAGTTGAAAAGGTGCCCGCTCTGCTGAAGGCTGACGGCGACGATGCGGGGAAGATCGTCGCCGGTCTGAAATGGATCTGTTTCGCTCGCCACTTATTCGCCTCGCGCCGCCTGTCCGATCGTCATCCAGAGCTGCTCGGCCTGAAGCCGGCAATTCGCCATCGCCTCGACTGCCGCATGCGCCCTGACTGACGCCGAGATGCAGCTAACCAGCGCCTCGACTGTATAGGAATCGGCAAGCTGTTTCATAATCGCCGCGTTCTCGGGCGAGGCCTCGGCGAAAGCGCGATCGAGCAGCTTACCGCATAGTATTTCTTCCAGCAGCCGCGCCATCAACTCGAAATTGTCAGCGGCCTGCTCGCGATTGCCGAAGTGTTCCTGCGCAATCGCATTCGCACCCGCGAAGTCGAGCCGCTTCGCACGATGAAGCGCATCGAGCAATTCCTTGAGCGGAGGTTCGTCGCCGTCGATGAGCGCCAACGCTCGCGCCGCGCTGCCTCGTGCAAGGAGTGCAATCGCGCGCGACTTTTTCTTCTCGAGGCTGCTCTTCGCGATGACGATTTCCTCAATGTTCGAGGGCGTGAGCGCAGGGAAGCCTACGGGCCGCAGCCGCGAACGAATCGTATCGATGAGCGCGCGCTCGCTCGCAGTGACCACAAAGATGATCGCGTGACCAGGCGGCTCTTCGAGTGTCTTCAGCAACGCATTCTGACCCGGGACGTTGAGAGTTTCGGCGTCATCGAGAATCGCGAGGCGCATTGGCGCGCGCGACGGCTTCAGCGCGAGCTGCGCCATCATCTCGCGGACCTGCTCGATGAGCACATCGGTGCGATTTTCGGGTTTCTCGACGTGGGCAACATCGGGATGAACGCCGAGCGCGGTCTGCACGCATGCCGGACAGCATTCGCAAGTCTTCGCGGCACCTTTCTCGCGCACGCGCGTCTGTTCCGTTGTGCCGACGCCCGCGCGAATCGGGCATCGATCGGGCGTGCAGCAAAAATTCTCTCCCGGTGCTCGCTCGCATACGAGGCCATGAACGAGGCCCTGCGCGACCAAGGACTTTCCTACGCCGCGCGGACCCGAGAACAGGTAGGCATGCGACGGGCGCGTGTCCAGCTCGCGCACCAGGCGATGGTAAATCTCGCGATGACCGCGCAGTGCGTCTAGGGGCATCGGACTAGAATCAACTCGTGCGCCGCGGAGAGAATCGCGGCGGCGACATCATCATAGGATTGCTGCGAATCGACGATCCTCACGCGATGCGGCTCCGCCTTCGCGATCGCGAGAAAGCCGTCGCGCACCTTGCGATGGAACTCCACCATCTCACTCTCGAAGCGATCGAAGCGATGCGCCTGCCCCTTCACACGCTCGCGAGTGCGCGCGAGTCCCACCTCGGCGGGACAATCGAGCATGAGGGTGAGATCGGGAATCATTCCGGCGGTCGCGAGTTGATTGAGCTGCCGCAGCAGCGGGAGGTCGAAGCCGCGACCGTAACCCTGATAGGCGACGGTCGAATCCGAGTATCGATCCGAGATGACGATCTCGCCGGCCTCAACGCGCGGGCGAATCATCTCGCGCACGTGTTGCGCGCGATCGGCGAGCACCAGCAGCAACTCCGACGCGACGTCGAGCGAGACTTCGGGATCGAGAAAAATTTTGCGGATCGCCTGGCCGGCGCGCGTGCCGCCCGGCTCATGGGTGACGACGACGGTGCGGCCTTCCTTGCGCAGCGTCTCGGCGAGGAGGGCTGCCTGGGTGGTCTTCCCTGAACCCTCGACGCCCTCCAGCGTAATGAACAATCCGCGCGCCATCAGTGGCCAAGATACCAGCGCTTGATCTGCGGTTGAAAGAGCGCGAACACGCCCGCGGCGAGCGCGAGGAAGGGACCGAAGGGAACTTCGGTGCGCAAGACCGAGGACTCAGTTTCTCCCACGCCCGCCGCATTTTCCGCCACCGGCGGTTCCGGCGCGCCTCCCGAGAATGCGGCAATGAGTCCGCCCACCGATCCCAAAATCGAGCCGATGAACAGGGTGAACACCGCGCCAGGCCATCCCATGAATGCGCCGACCATTCCGAGCAGCCACACGTCGCCCATTCCGACACCCTCGCGGCTGCGCATCCAGAAATAAACTTCGCCGGTGAGGAACAGGAATCCCCATCCGAATGCGATGCCGATCAGCGATCGCTTGAGGCCGACTTCCGGAATCATGAACGCTGCCGCGAGCAGTCCAATCGGAATTCCCGGGAAAGTTATGATGTTAGGAATCAGGCGCCAGTCGTAATCGATCAGCGCGACGATGAAGAGCGCGGCGCAAAACACGAAGCGCGCGAATGCATCGGGCAGTGGGAAGCTCAGGTAGAGATATGCCGCCGTTACTGCGAGCGCGAGCTCCGCCATAAAATGGCGAAAGGCAATGGGCGCGCCGCACATCACGCAGCGTCCGCGCAGCCCGAGATACGCGAGTATCGGAATATTTGCCCACCACGGAAGCGGCCGATTGCATTGCGGGCAGAACGAGCGCGGGGTCACGATCGATATCTCGCGCGGCAAGCGATACGCGATCAGATTGACGAAGCTGCCGACGCTCGCGCCGAACACGAACGCGATCAGCGCGCCAAGCCAGTCCGGAATGTCGAGCGCCATCTCTATGCCTTCACCACCGTCACCATCAGCCCACGATCGCGAGGTCCGTCGAACTCCGCGAACATCACGCCCTGCCAGCGTCCGAGTGCGAGTTTGCCGCCATGCACCGGGATGTTGATCGAAGTGCTATGCATAACAGACAGGATGTGCGCCTGCGAGTTGTCTTCATCGTGACGATAGCCGCCGTCGCGCGGAACGATTTTCTCGAGCTGCTTGATCATGTCGCTGGTCACATCGGGATCCCAGTTCTCCGAAACGATCACGGACGCGGTCGTGTGCGGAACGAACAGGTTGCAGAGCCCGTTCATCACGCCGGTCTCGGCGACCGCGCGATTCACTTCCTTCGTGACGTCGACGAGCGTGATGCGGGAATCGGTATGAAGCTTGAGTTCCTGCATACGGGAAAGTTTACGATCCGGACTCAAGCGGTGCTATTGGGTGCGCCGGCAATCACGAATCTTTATTGCGGAGCCGCACAGAGCTTCATTGTGAGATCGTAGGTCGCGCGGATGCCGCGGTTGAGGTTGTCGATCGAGAGCCGCTCATCGACGCCGTGAATGCGCACCGCTTCCGGCTCCGGCAAAATGATCGGCACGAAACCATACGCCGGCACGCCTTTCACGCGCAGGATGCGCGAGTCGGTGCCGCCCGAGGTCATATTCGGCGCGACGATCGTGTCGACGAAATCATCCTTCACGATCTGCTTCATCGCATCCCACGCCTCACCACTCATCGGCGAAGTCGGCGACGGATCGGGGTGCTGAATGAAATCGATGACGATCGCCGGACCGAGCACGTCGTGCAGATGCTTGAGGAACGCGTCGGCGTCGGTGTCGGGCAGCAGGCGGCAATCGATACCGGCCTCGGACGTCGAGGGGATGACGTTTACCTTCATGCCGGCGGTGAGCATCGTTGGCGCGATCGTGTCGTGCATCAGCGCCTGGACGGTGTAGAGCGAAAGCGGTCCGCGCGCCGCGACCTCCATCATGTAAGGCCACGAGAGATGCGCGAGTTCGAAGGACGCGGTTGATGATTCCATGCGCGGTGCGAGCGTGCGCATCGCCTCGTCGAACACCGGCGTCAGGCGAAATGGTGGCTGCGAAGCGAGCAGGCGCGCGAGCGCCTGAATGAGAATGAGATTCGGATTGTTCGCATTAGGCATCGAGCCGTGACCGGCCTTGCCATGCGCGGTGAGATGCAGCCACATCACCCGCTTTTCCGAGACCGCGACGCGAAAGGTGACGCCGCGGCTGCCGAGCCAGTTGGGGGTGCCATCGCCACCCTCATTGAATGCGAACGCGGGATCGAACGCGTCCCAATGATTGTCCGCCATCCATTTCGCGCCGTCGTCGCCGCCCGCTTCCTCGTCGCAATTGACCATCATCTCGACGCCGCGCTTGAGCGCAGTGGCGTTGCGCTTGAGCGCAAGCATCGTCATCAGCGCCATGATGCCGTGGGCCTTGTTGTCGATGGCGCCGCGCCCCCACACGAATCCGTCGGCGAGGTCGGCACTGAACGGGGGATGCTTCCAGTCCTTCGCGACGGCGGGAACCACGTCGGCATGCGACATGAGAAGGAGCGGCTTCACGCCTGCGGGGCCGGGCAGCCTCGCAACGAGATTCGCCATGCCAGGCTTGCTGACGAAGACCTGCGTCTCGATGCCTTCCTTGTCGAGGATCTGTTTGAGAAACGCGATCGCATCGGCGGTCTGGTCGGGAGGATTGGTAGTGTCGAAGCACAGGTAGGATTGAAAGTATCCGAGCGCCTCCGCATCGAGTTTGTTCCAATCGATATCCGTCGAGCCGGCAATCGAGGGCGCGAGCGCTAACGCGAGCGCAGCAAAAATCGCGAGGAGGTTTTTTCTGACCGGTTTAATATGCACCTTCAGCGTTGGCATTTCGGACAATAGAAACTCGCGCGCTGGCCGACCACCACGTTGCGGATGGGCGTCTTGCATACATAGCAGGGCGCGTCCTCGCGTCCATAAACCATCAGCCGTTTGGAGAATTCACCCGGACGCCCGCGCGAATCGCGATAGCTGCGAAACGTGGTTCCGCCGCTGCCGATCGCAGCGCGCAGCACTTTGGGCGTGAACGCCGCGATAAGCTCGATCTCCGCGCGCTTGACGCGTCCGGCGCGTCGAGTAGGCCGCACGCCGGCATGAAACAGGATCTCCGAAGCGTAGATATTTCCCACACCGGCAACGATTTTCTGATCCATGATGAGATTCTTGATCGCGACTTTTTTGCCGTGCGCCTGCGCTGCGAGATAGTCGGCATTGAATTCCGAGCTCAGCGGCTCGGGCCCGATGCCCTTCAACTCGGCAATCACATCGAGATCGTCGCGGCTGATCAGCCGCACCATGCCGAAGCGGCGCGGGTCGTTGTATACCAGCCGCGTGGCGTCATCGAGCGCGAATTCCAGATGATCGTGCTTCGCATTGAACTCGCGCGCATCGAAGTCGCCATGGCGATGGGTGATGCTGCCGCTCATGCCGAGATGCGCGAGGATGATCGAATCGCCGGTCAGT